>NZ_JBFRCU010000022.1:0-82595 GCF_052113205.1 Inquilinus sp. YAF38
GCCTCGGCGCAGCCGGGCCTGCCCGGTGTCGCGGCGGAGGAGGCCCCGGCCGCCCCGGCGAAGCGCCGGCCCGGCCGGCCGCGCAAGGTGAAGGTGGAGGACACCCCCGCCGAGCCGTCCAGCGGCGAGTAGATTTCCGATCCGAACCGAAAGCCCGGCACTCCGCCGGGCTTTCGTCGTTTCGGGGAACCGCGCCGCCGGACCTCCTGTTGCTCAGGTATCCCCATGAGATCCTCCAGGAGGACCGATCATGCGCAAGACTTTGATGGCCGCTGCCTCCGCCGTCGCCCTGTTGGCCTTGCCGGCCATCGCACAGACGACGACGCAGCAGCCTTCTGCCACTACGACCGCACCGGCCACCCCGTCCACGACCGCGCCGTCGGCGGCGACCTCCGGCAGCACGGTTCCGGAAGGTCAGCAGCAGCTTCCGGAGTCGCACATCCTCGGCTCCGACCTGATCGGTGCCAGCGTCACCAATACCAATGGCGATTCGATCGGCAAGACCTCGGATGTGCTGGTCGACAAGAGCAGCAAGACCGTAGATGCCGTGGTGATCGATGTCGGGGGCTTCCTCGGCATCGGCTCGAAATCCGTGGCCATTCCGCTTGACAAGCTGACCATCGGCGCCCGGCCCGATGAGGGTGTGAGAACGGCCATGACCAAGGAGCAGCTGGAAGCGCTGCCCGCCTTCGAGGGCCGTAAGGCCGAAGCGCCGCCGCCGGCGGCACCGGCCACCGGCACCACGGGCGGGACCACCGGCACCACCGGCTCGGGCAACTAATACGCCCGGCTGATTCGCCGCCGGCAGGGGCGGTGAAAGAGCCACCCCGTCGGTCCGGGAGAGATCCCGGCGGCGGGGTGGTCTCGTTTTGGGGTGGCCCTCACCGCACCCGGAACAGCGGCACCAGCGGCTCGCAGCGCAGCGCGGCCCGCACCCGCTGCTGGCCGATCGCCGCCGACAGCAGGGCGAACACCTCGTCATAGATCGTCAGCACGCGGTCGACATCGGTCCGGCTGTGGGCATAGCTCATATTGTGGCTGCCGAGCGAGAGCAGGCCGCGGGCGAAGATCTCCTGCAGCCACAGGGTCTTGATCTCGAAGGCGCTGGCGTCCGGCTGGTCCTTGATCAGGAGGAAAGTCCAGGACGGATGGCCGGACAGCGACAGCACCTCGCCCAGCTTGTGCCGCTCGATCAACGCCGCCGTGCCGTCGCGCAAGGCCGTGCCCAACTCGGCCATATGCCGGGTCACCGGCTCGCGCACCACCTTGTCCAAGGTGGCCCGCGCCGCTGCCAGCGACAGCGTCTCGCCGCCCATGGTGAAGGAGAAGAAGATCTCCTCCATCTCCATCATCAGCTCGCGCCGGCCGCACACCGCCGACAACGGATAGCCGTTGGCGATGCCCTTGCCCAAGGTGGTCAGGTCGGGGGTGACGCCGAACAGCTCCTGCGCGCCGCCATTGGCGACGCGGAAGCCGGTGATGGTCTCGTCGAACACCAGCACCGCGCCGTGCCTGGTCGCCCGCTCGCGCACCCCTTGCAGATAGCCCTCGGCCGGGAAGGCGACGTTCATCGGCTCCATCACGATCGCCGCCACGGCATGCTCGTCCAGCAGCCGGTCCAGCGCCGCCAAGTCGTTGTAGAGGAAGGTGTGGGTCAGGGCGCGGGTCGATTCCGGCACGCCGCGGTTGCGGGCGGTGGCACCGATATACCAGTCCTGCCAGCCGTGATAGCCGCAGACCAGAATGTGGTCGCGGCCGGTGTAAGCCCGCGCCACCCGGACCGCGCCGGCGGTGGCATCCGACCCGTTCTTGCCGAAGCGCACCATCTCGGCCGACGGCACGATCGCCACCAGCCGCTCCGCCACCTCGGCTTCAAGCGGACTCGACAGGCTGAAGATTGTGCCGTGGTCGACTTGCGCCTTGACCGCGGCGGTGACGTCCGGGTCGTTGTAGCCCAGCGTCACCGACGCCAGGCCGTTGATGAAGTCGATGTATTCGTTGCCGTCGACGTCCCACAGCTTGCTGCCCTGGCCGCGGGCGGCGAAATAAGGCGACACGCCGAGCGGATACTGCGTGATGCTCTTGCTGAAGGTCTGGGCGCCCAGCGGGATGGTCTGCCGGGCCCGGTCGAGCATCGCCTCGGATGCCGCATAGCGTTCTGCCACTGTGGTCCTCACGGTTTGGTGGCGTCCTGGGCGAGCGAGCGCTCCAGGCCCTCGTTCCGCCGGTGGGCGCGGTTGAGCGCGGCGATCTCGGGATGCGCCGCCACGAAAGCCAGGATGTCCTCGGTGCCGAAGGCCGGGTTGGCCGGGTACAGCGCGGCATAGACCGCCCGCACCATCGCCAGGTCCTCCGGCGTGTCGACGGTCCAGCGTTGGTCGGACAAGTCGGTGTCGCCGACCAGGCTGCCGAGGCGGAACCGCTCCGGCCGCGTGTAGATGAAGCGGGTGACGTGCTCGCGTTCGGACGGCAGGGTCGCCTCGCGCCACGCCGTCTCCAGCACCTCGGCGCGCATCACCTCGGCGTCCAGCCCGTCGGGCCAGCGCGGCGTCAGCGTGTTGCAGGAATGGTCGTAGCCGCCAGCGACATGCAGCTCGACCAGCCGGTCGATCAGCCCCGGGTCGATCAGCGGGCAGTCGCCGGTCAGGCGCACGATCTGGTCCGCGCCCTGCCCTGCTGCGGCGGCGTGGAAGCGGTCCAGCACGTCGTCCAGGCTGCCGCGGAAGCACTCGACGCCGATCCGGCCGGCCAGCTCGGCCAGCGCGTCGTCGGCGGCATCGGTGCTGGTCGCCAGCAGCAGCCTGTCGAGCGTCCGGCAGCGCCGCAGCCGTTCGACCTGCCGCGCCAGCATCGGTTCGCCGAGCAGGTCGGCCATCACCTTGCCGGGCAGCCGCGACGAGGACATCCGCGCCTGCAGGATCGCCAGCACCGTCATGTCCGCTCCCAGTAGCTCTTGTCGTCCAGGATGAAGCGCCCTTCCGCCCGGGTCCAGCCGGCGCGCGCGAAGGGCTCCGCCTCGACCGCGGTCAGGCGGCGGAGCCCAAGCTGCTCGAACGCCAGGCGGGCCGCCAGCGCCACCGCCTCATCCTGCCAGGCACCGGGCATGTCTCCCGCATCCTGCAGGGTCAGGACGGCCTCGCCCGCGGCTCGGTCGACCGGGCCGATCCGGACGGCACCTCGGGAATCGCCGCCCTCCTTCGGCTGTACCGCCAGCACCATGGTCTCGCCGGAGGCTGCCGGCCGCAGCGCCACGGCGGTGCCGGTCAGGATCGCAGCCGGGCGGTTGCCGGAGGGCCACAGCGCCGGGTTCAGCACCAGGTCGTCGATCGATCGCACCGGCGCCGCCAGCGGCGGGGCTGCGGCCGCGGCCCGGATGATGCCGGCCAGCTCCTCCGGCCGGGTCACGCCGACCAGGGCGGTGCCGATCTCCGGCCGCCCGATCACCGCGCCCAGCGCCGCGGCCAGCGGCTCGGCGCCTGAAGCGGCGACGGCGTCGCGCCAGCGCCCGACCAGCGCCGCGGCCTGTGGCGAGACGCCGGCGGCACGGCCGGGCGGGGCCAGCAGCAGCCCCTGCAGGAAGACCGACCGGGCGTGCAGCTCGATCCCCCGCTGCGCCAGCGCGGCCAGACGCGGCGGGCCGATGCGGCCGTCCACCGCATTCCAGGGCAGCTGCACGATGTCGACCGGATAGCGGTTCAGCACGGCGTCGAGCTGCCCGGCGCTGTAGATCGAGGCGCCGATGCGCTCGACCTCGCCGGCCCGCTTCAGCTCTGCCATCGCCGCCCACAGCGCCGGGCCGCCGGGCCGCAGCAGGTCGTTGGCGTTGTGGGTCAGCAGGCCGGCCAGCCGGTCGCGGCGCAGCTTCGTCCGCGACTGGGCGAAGGCGTCCAGCACGGCGTGCCGGATGTCGCCGTCATCGCGCAGCCCGGCCAGATGCGGCGTCTTGGTGACGATGCGGAAGCGGTGCGCCGCCGGCAGCACCTGGCCCAGCACCTGCTCGGCGCTGCCGTAGGCCGGGGCGGTGTCGAGCACGCCGATGCCGGCTGCGGCCGCCGCCTCCAGGATCGCCGCCACATCCTCGGGCGGACAGATGCCGCGGTCGTTGGCGATGCCGTAGTCGAGCCCGAACTGGGCGGTGCCGAGGCCGAGTGCCGCGGCGCCGCGCCAGGGAGGCGAGGCGTGCGGTGCGGCGCTCAAGATTCGGCCAGGCGGCGTCTCGGCGCGGCCCCGTCGCTCTCGCCCGCCAGGACGCCACGCTCGAACGCCTCGATCTCAGCCTTGTACAGCGGCAGCTCGCGGTCCAGGAACTCGGCGAGCCGGCTGGCGAAGCCGTGCTTCGGCATCGCCTTGACCAGCCGCAGCATGGCGTCGTTGCCGGGCCAGAGCTGGCCGCCGCGCCGGGTCCTCAGCGCCGCGTAATCCTCGTACAGGCAGCTGATCATCACTGCGTTGTCGACGGTCTCGCGGCCCTTCACGAAGCCGCGCCGCATCACGCCGTCGGTGAAATAACCCAGCAGCTCCAGCCACTGGTTCCAGCGCGCCAGGCCGGGATGGGCCTGGCCGGCCCAGATCCGGTCCAGCCCCATGCGCTGGAAGGCATGCTCGGTCACCCGCGCCATGGCCTCCAGCTGCACCAGCTGGCGGCCTGGCGGCGCCTTGCCGACCACCAGCGAGATCTGGGCCGAGCGGGCGATCCAGTCGATCGCCGACAGCGAGATGATGCCGTAGAGCGGCCCGCCGCCCTTGCCGCAGATCAGCACGGCGAAGCGGTCGCGCTTGCGGATCGATTCGAGGAAGCTGCGCTGGTCCTCGACATGGTTCGGGTAGATGCCCTGGGACAGCCAGCGCGTCGTCCGGGCGTCGTTGAACCAGTCGGCCCAGCCGTCGGTGATCGCCTGCTCGGACGGGACGCAGAGATCGACGGTCTCGCCCTCGATGAACGGGGAATAGCGCGGCGTCTCATCCGGCATCCGGCCGAATCCTCCTGCTGCTCAGCGGTCGCACGTGCTGGGGTTGCGCGCGCGCGGGCCGGCCCGGCGCCTGCCGGAAATCCCTTGGCTCTGGCGCAGCACATTCTGCAAATCGGCGATCCGCAATCGGTGGTCGAAACTTGGCTAACAGCAGCGAACAACCCGCCGGTCCTGTCAAGGGGAACCGGCAGCAAAAAGGCGCATCCCGAAGGATGCGCCTTATGCCTCGACAGGTGGCCGGGCGGCCGCTCAGCTCTTCTTCAGCTCGGCCTCGAGCTCCGGGATCAGCTTGAACAGGTCGCCGACCAGGCCGTAATCGGCGACCTGGAAGATCGGCGCCTCCTCGTCCTTGTTGATGGCGACGATGACCTTCGAATCCTTCATGCCTGCCAGGTGCTGGATCGCGCCGGAGATGCCGACCGCGATATACAGGTCCGGCGCCACCACCTTGCCGGTCTGGCCGACCTGGTAGTCGTTCGGCACGTAGCCGGCATCGACCGCGGCGCGGCTGGCGCCGATGGCGGCGCCGAGATGGTCGGCGATGCCCTCGAGGATCTTGAAGTTCTCGGACGAGCCCATGGCGCGGCCGCCCGAGATGATGATCCGGGCCGAGGTCAGCTCCGGCCGCTCGGACTTGCTCAGCTCCTGGCCGACGAAGCTCGACAGGCCGGCATCGGGCTTGGCCTCGACCGCCTCGATCGCGGCCGACCCGCCCTCGGCCGCCGCCGCCTCGAAGGCGGTCCCGCGCACCGTGATCACCTTGATCGGGTCGCTCGACTGCACCGTGGCGATGGCATTGCCGGCATAGATCGGCCGCTCGAAGGTGTCCGGCGAATCGACCGAGGTAATCTCGGAGATCTGCTGCACGTCGAGCAACGCTGCGACGCGCGGCAGCAGGTTCTTGCCGGCGCTGGTCGCGGTCGCCAGCACATGGCTGTAGCCCTTGGCCAGGTCGGCCACCAGCGGGGCCACGGTCTCGGCCATCTGGTGCTCCAGCGCGGGAGCCTCGGCCAGCAGCACCTTGGCGACGCCGGCCACCTTGGCCGCGGCCTCCGCCGCCGGGCGGGCACCGGCGCCTGCGACCAGCACATGGATGTCGCCGCCGATCTTCTGCGCCGCGGTGACGGCGTGCAGCGTGGCGGCTTTCAGCGTGGCGTTGTCGTGGTCGGCAACGATCAGGATCGACATGTCTTTGTCCCCGCCCCTCAGATCACGCGTGCTTCGGTCTTCAGCTTGGCCACCAGCTCCTGCACGCTGGCGACCTTGACGCCGCCCTTGCGCTTCGCCGGCTCGACCACCTTCAGCGTCTTCAGCCGCGGCGCGGGGTCGACGCCCAGATCGGCCGGGGTCACGGTGTCCAGCTGCTTCTTCTTCGCCTTCATGATGTTCGGCAGCGAGGCGTAGCGCGGCTCGTTCAGGCGCAGGTCGGTGGTGATGATCGCCGGCAGCTTGACCCGGATGGTCTCCAGCCCGCCATCGACCTCGCGGGTCACCAGCGCGGCGCCGTCCTCCAGCACCAGCTTCGAGGCGAAGGTCGCCTGGCCCCAGCCCAGCAGGGCGGCCAGCGCCTGGCCGGTCTGGTTGGCGTCGTCGTCGATCGCCTGCTTGCCCAGGATCACCAGCTGCGGCTGCTCCTTGTCGACCAGCGCCTTCAGCAGCTTGGCCACGGCCAGCGGCTGCAGCTCGACATCGGTCTGCACCAGGATGCCGCGGTCGGCGCCCATGGCCAGCGCGGTGCGGATCGTCTCCTGCGCCTGCTGCGGGCCGATCGACACGGCGATGACCTCCGTCGCCTTGCCGGCCTCCTTGGCGCGGATCGCCTCCTCGACCGAGATCTCGTCGAAGGGGTTCATCGACATCTTGACGTTGGCCAAGTCGACGCCGGACCCGTCGGCCTTGACCCGGACCTTGACGTTGAAGTCGATCACCCGTTTGACCGGGACCAGGATCTTCATCGGCTCGCACTCCATCGGACGGCGCTTTTCGCGCTGCAGAAAGACGCTTTTAGTGCCCGCGGACGGGATCGGCAACCGGCCCGGGGCAGATAGCGGACAGAGGCCCGATTTTCAGGCCCGGGGTCCATCCGGTCCGCGACGGTTTGTGCTCCGCCGCCGACGGCGGGCCGATTACGGCTTCGGCTGGCCGGGGTCGAAGGTCGGCCCGCCCATACAGGGCGCGACGATGTCCGAGCATTGGGCGGTGCGGAGGTAGCCGCCCGAGGTGCGGTAGCGGACCTCGGCGACCCGGCCGTCGACCAGAGTGAAGGTGGCCTCGCAATAGTTCGGGTCCAGCGCGCTGGTGCCGATCTTCTGGCCGACGCCGGAATTGACCGGCTCGATGCCCATGCCGCTTCCGGCCGAGCCGCCGAAGGCGCCGATGCTGGCGGCCTCGTCCGCGGCCATGCCGGCGCTCTGATAGGTCAGGTAGTGGGTGTTGCCGCTGCTGCGGCTGCGGGACGGCGCGCCGGCGCAGGACAGGAGGCGGGCCTCGCTCAGCCCGACCAGGTCGTTCTGAGCCGTCAGCGCCTGCTGCTGCCGGGCCTCGCGTTCGGAGCAGCCGTTGAGGACGAGGAAGGCGATCCCGGCCAGGACGGCGTGGCGAAGGGTCATGAGGCAACTCCCGAGAAACGAACGACAGGGTGCGGCCACGATAGCACGCCGGGCAGGATCGCAACCTTGTTCGTGCCGGTCAGAGCTGTTTCGAAATTCTCTGGGCCATGTCCTGCGGCGACAGCTGCGGCGGCAGGATGTCCAGCACCTGCCAGTCCGGCCCCATCATGTAGATGAAGGCGGAATGGTCCATCGAATAGGCGCCGTCCTTTTGCGGCGCTTTTTTATAATAGACGCGGAAGGCTTTGGCCGCCTGAGCGATCTGCCCGGCCGAGCCGGTCAGCCCGACCATGCGGGGGTGGAAGGCCTGGGCGTACAGCCCGACCACCTCGGGCGTGTCGCGCTCCGGGTCGACAGTGACGAACACCGGCACCACCCCCTCGGCCTTCGGCCCCAGCGTGTCCAGCGCCGCCGCCATGGTCGACAGCTCGGTCGGGCAGACATCGGGGCAGTTGGTGAAGCCGAAGAAGACCAGCGCGTCCTTGCCGGCGAAATCCTTCTCGGTGACCGGCTTGCCGGCCTGGTCGACCAGCGCGATCGGGCCGCCGACCGACCCGAACCCCTGGCCGACGACGCCGCGGCTACCGGGGGGGCCGAGCCAGAAGGCCACGGCGGCGGCGATGGCGATCGCCGGCACCGCCAGGGCCAGGATCCGCAGGATCCGCTTCGTCCACATCTCGACCGGCCTTCCCCCGTGAGTCATTGTCCGCCGTCATAGGCGCTGCGCCCTTCCGGTGGAAGCGCGCGCGGCGTCGCAGAACGGACGGACGATATCATGGCGGACAAGGTGCAGCCGGGTGCGGCCGGCGGCGATGCGGATGCGGAAAGCGGCTCGGTCGGCGACGACAACCGCGGCCGGGCCCTGGTGGCGCTGGAGATCATGCGCCGGCGCGGCCTGATCGACCCGGCCACCTACGAGGCGCGGAAGCGGGAGATCGAGGAAGGGTAGGTTGGGGCGCGGCCGCGAGCGCAGGTCTTCGACCTGATCCCCTTGCTGTCATTGCCGGGCTTGACCCGGCAATCCAGAAGATGTCGATATCCTCTGGATGCCCGGGTCAGGCCCGGGCATGACAGTATGGGTTAGGGATTACCCAGGCTAACAACCTAGCCCATCAATACCGCCAGCAGCACCGGCAGGGTCAGCAGGCTGATGATGGTGCCGACGACGACGGCGCCGGCCACCTCCTCCACCGGGCCGCCGTAGCGGGCGGCGAACAGGTAGTTGAACACCGCCGGCGGCATCGCCGATTGCAGGATCAGGATCGCCGCGGCCGGCTGCGGGATATCGGCCAGCCAGACCACGCCGTATCCGGCGGCGAGGCCCAGCACCAGGCGCAGCCCGGCCAGCCACAGCGCATGGCCCAGATTGGCGATGCGCAGGCTGGCCAGCGACACACCCAGCGCGATCAGCATCAGCGGCAGGGTGACGCCGCCCAGCAGCTCGGTCGCATTGGCCAGCCAGCGCGGCGTGTCGATGCCGCCGGCGGCGAAGGCGATGGCCAGCAGGATGGCGTAGATCGTCGGCGTCTTGAGGATCTCGGTCCAGCGGCTGTGGCCGGAGGCGCAGGAGACGCCGACGGTGAACTGCAGCAGCGTCATCGCGGCGGAGAAGGGCAGGGCCAGCGCCAACCCCTCGTCACCGAAGGCGAAATAGGCGATCGGCAGGCCGAGATTGCCGGCATTCGGCAGCATCACCGTCGGCAGCAGCGGCCGCACCGTCCGGCCGGTCGCGTACAGCGCCAGACCGCCGACCAAGCCGCAGGCGAAGACCGACAGCATGGCCAGCCCGGCCTGGCCGATGATCTCGCCGGCCGGGACGTGAAACCTGGTCAGGGTCGAGAACACCAGGCAGGGCGATCCGACATAGGTCACCAGCCGGGTGACGAAGCCGAGGTCGAAGGGGTGGCGTGACCGGGCCCAGACATAGCCGACCCCGGCCGAGGCCACCACCGGCGCCAGCACCGGGATCAGGGCGGCGATCATCGCGATCATCGCCGTCATCGCGTGATCGCGACCGGGCCGCCGGTCGCCTCCAGGCAGCGGCGCACGGCCAGCGCCATCACAACGCCCAGCCAGGCGCCGGCGACGATGTCGGCCGGATAGTGCGAGGTGACGACCACCCGGCTCAGCGCCACCAGCCCGCCCAGCAGGGCTAAGGCCCAGCCCCAGCGCGGGAACAGGATCCACAGCGCGGCCATCGCCGTGGCCATGGTCTGGGCGTGGCCGGACGGGAAGCTGTTCGAGAACAGGTCCCAGCCGAAGGGGTGCGGCACGAAGGCGTCCTGGCGGAACAGGTGGCGCGGCCGCGGCCGGCCGATCGCCGCCTTCATCAGCCAGTTGGTCAGGGTCGTGGCGACCAGCGCCGCCAGCATGAAGCCGAAGCCGCGGGCCTGCCGCAGCCGCCGCGCCCGGACATCGCCATAGGCGGCCAGGAAGGCGGCGAAGCGGTATCCGAGCCAGCCCAGGATCGCCAGCGCGTACCACCAGATGCCGAGGCCGATATCGGTGAACACCTTCACCGCGGCGATGATCTCGGAGCCGCGATGCGCCTCGAACCACAGCGCCGCCGGGCGGTCGGCGAAGGCGACCAGCAGCAGGCAGACGACGGCGACGGCCAAGCCGCTGGCCAGGATTGGCCGGCCCCCAACCGCGCGTCTCGCCGCGATGTTCTCGGATCGACCCACTGCCCCTCCGGATTCGTCCGTCGTTTACGACGAACCGCGGCCTCCACAAACGGCAATCCGGGCATCCGAGGGTCCCGGTTCTGTAATCTCTGTCGATGAACGTGGTTTACGGATATTGATCCACAGAGAAACGTAATATCTAGTGATGCCCAACGCCGCGACGTGAATGAACAGGAGCACAGCATGGGCGACCTCGACCTCCGACCGATCGCCGGCCGCATCGGCGCCGAGATCCGCGGCTTCCGCCTCTCCGGCGACCTCGATCCGGTCGCCCTCGATGGGCTGCGCGCGGCGCTGCACCGGCACAAGGTGATCTTCCTGCGCGGCCAGGATCTCGACGATGCCGGGCAGGAGGCCTTCGCCCGGGCGCTGGGCGACCCGGTGGCGCATCCGACCCAGCCGGTGGCGACCGGCGCCGACTTCCTGCTCGAGCTCGATTCCGCCCGCGGCCAGCGCGCCAACTCCTGGCACACCGACGTCACCTTCGTCGACGCCTACCCCCAGGCCTCGATCCTGCGCGCGGTGGTGGTGCCGGAGTTCGGCGGCGACACCATCTGGGCCAACACGGCGACCGCCTATCTCGACCTGCCGGCGCCGCTGCGCGGCCTGGCCGACCAGCTCTGGGCCCTGCACAGCAACGACTACGACTATGCCGCGTCGCATCCGGAGGCGACGCCGGAGCGGCTGCGCTACCACCGCGACGTGTTCGCCTCGACCGTCTATGAGACCGAGCACCCGGTGGTGCGAGTGCATCCGGTGACCGGCGAGCGCACTTTGGTGCTGGGCCATTTCGTGCGCCGCTTCCTCGGCCTCTCGGCCAATGAATCGGCCCAGCTGTTCACCACGCTGCAGGCCTATGTCACCCGGCCGGAGAACACGGTGCGCTGGCAATGGCGGGYCGGCGACGTGGCGATCTGGGACAACCGCGCCACCCAGCACTACGCGGTCAACGACTATGGCGACCAGCGCCGCGTGGTGCGCCGCGCCACCATCGCCGGCGACATCCCGGCCGCCCTCGACGGCCGCCGCAGCACCACCCGGGTCAAGGCGGTGCGGGAAGCGGAGGCGGCTGCGGCAGCCTGAGGAGACGCGTAGCCTCTTCCGCCAGCGAAACCTTTTCACAACACCCATCCCTTGCCGTCATTGCGAGGAGGCGAAGCCGACGAAGCAATCCAGGGGCCGGTGCGTGCGACCCCTGGATTGCTTCGCTGCGCTCGCAATGACGGTGTTGGGAATTCCGAAAAGGTCCCGCTTGCGGGAGAGGCAATTTAAGGCCCTGCGACCAGCCGTCGCTTGCCCCATCCCCTCCAGGGGGATAGGTTATTCTCATGAGCCATGCCAACAATCCCGAGATCCTCGGCCGGCTGAAGCGGGCCCAGGGGCATCTCGCCGCCACGCTGCGCATGGTCGAGGCCGGCGAGGACGGCCTTGCCATCGCCCAGCAGCTCCAGGCCGTGGTCAAGGCGGTGGAGAAGGCGAAGACAATGCTGATCCTCGACCATGTCGATCACTGCGTCGCGCATCTGGCGAACGGAGCCGAGGGCCGTGACGCTCGCCTCGCCTCGCTGCGCGAGATCACCAAATATCTGTGAGAGCATCGAGACCATCATGTGCTGTCGCGTCGCCGTCGAACGGGTCTATCGCGAGCTCTGCGCCCGGGCCGAACCGCCGGAATGGGCCTTCGAGGCCGCGCTGACCCTGTATCGCCACAACCATCCCGAGGTGCCGGTCGCGGTGGCCACGCGCGACGTCTGCGACTGGACCGGCCACCCGGCCATGCTCCTGCTCCACTGAACCCCCGGGAGGCGGCGATGCACAGCCATTCCCTCGACGACTGGCGTCACGACCATCTGTTCCTCGGCGCAGACCACGCCCGCAACGAGCGCCGCACCCGCTGGGTGGTGATGCTGACCGCGGCGATGATGGCGGTCGAGATCGCGGGCGGCCTCGCCTTCGGCTCGATGGCCCTGCTCGCCGACGGGCTGCACATGGCGACCCATGCCGGGGCGCTCGGCGTCGCCGCGCTGGCCTATCGCTATGCCCGCCGCCATGCCCGCGATCCGCGCTTCGCCTTCGGCACCGGCAAGCTGGGCGATCTCGCCGGCTTCGCCAGCGCCCTGGTGCTGGCAGTGGTGTCGATCGGCATCGGCTGGGAATCAATCGTGCGCCTCTTGAACCCGGTCGCCATCGCCTATGACGAGGCGATCGCCATCGCGGTCGTCGGCCTCGCCGTCAACATCGCCAGCGCCTGGCTGCTGCATGATGGCGACCATCACGGCCACGGACATCACGACCATCACCATTACGGGCATCACGATGCCCATGATCACGGCCACCACCACGATCACGGGCACCATGCCCATGACCGCGACCACAATCTGCGAGCCGCCTATTTCCATGTGCTGGCCGATGCCGTGACCTCGGTCGGCGCCATCCTCGGCCTGCTCGCCGGCCGGTTCTACGGCTGGGCCTGGATGGATGCGGTGATGGGCATCGTCGGCGGCATCATGATCGCGCGCTGGTCCTGGGGCCTGCTGCGCGATTCGGGGGCCGTGCTGCTCGACACCGTGCCCGATCCGGGCCTGGCCGACTCGATTCGCGATCGGCTTGAGACTGGGGGCGACCGCATCGCCGACCTGCATCTCTGGCGTGTCGGCCCCGGCCACGCCGCCGCCATCGTCGCCCTGGTCAGCGACCGGCCGCTGCCGCCGGCACAGTACAAGGCCCGGCTCGGCGGCCTGCCCGGCCTGTCGCATGTCACGGTCGAGGTGAACCGCTGCGAGCACGCCGCCGCGTGATGCGGCTGCGGCGGATTGCCGTGGCGCCTTCCGGCCGCACTGCAGCCATCCTGCCGGTCCTGAGATGAGGAGATCGATGGTGCGCCGCCTGCCGATCGTCGCTGCCGCTGCCGCTTTGGTGCTGACCGCGCCGCTCGCCCGAGCCCGGGCCGAGGTGGCGGCCAATCAGGAGGCCGGCACCGCCGCCTTGTCCGACCGGCTGGCCTTGACCGCCCTGGTGCAGTCGCTGCGTGCCGGGCTTGGCGCCACCGACAGCGCGACCCTGTTCCTGGAGGATTGGTGCGGCCGCTACGGGCTGGCGCCGACGGCCAAGATCGTGGCGAAGCGCGTGCCCGGCGAGGTGCCGCTGACCGAGGCGCAGCGCCAGGAGCTGGAGATCACCGACGCGGCCGAGCCGGTGGTGTATCGCCGGGTCCAGCTGGTCTGCGGCGACCAAGTGCTGTCCGAGGCCGACAACTGGTACCTGCCGAACCGGCTGACGCCGGAGATCAACGCGACGCTGACCGGGACCGACACGCCCTTCGGTCGCGCCATCCGGCCGCTCGGGCCGTCGCGCCGGACCCTGTCCTCGACCGTGCTGTGGCAGGCCCTGCCGGAGGGGTGGGAGCGGATGCCGTCGGCGCAGCTGGCCGGCTGGGCCGCCGCGGCGCCGGCCCCGGCTTATGATCCAACGGCCGCGCTGTTCGAGAACCGCGCCATCGTGCTGCGCCAGGACGGCAAGCCGATCTCCGAGGTACGCGAGACCTACAAGATGCCGCTGATCGCCTTCCGCTTCCGCTGAAACGCAGAAGCCCGGCTGCGGGAGCAGCCGGGCTTCGCGTCGATCGGTCGTTCGGCCGGCCTTACTTGACGTCCGCCGCGACCTGCAGCTTGACGATCTTGTCCGGGTTGGCCGGCGGCTCGCCGCGCTTGATCTTGTCGACGAACTGCATGCCCTCGACCACTTGGCCCCAGACCGTGTACTGGCCGTTCAGGAAGCTGCCGTCGGCGAACATGATGAAGAACTGGCTGTCGGCGCTGTTCGGGCTCTGCGCCCGGGCCATGCCGAGGGTGCCGCGCTTGAACGGCGTCTGGCTGAACTCGGCGTCGATCTTCTGGCCGGAGCCGCCCATGCCCGTGCCGGTCGGGTCGCCGGTCTGGGCCATGAAGCCCTCGATCACGCGGTGGAAGACGATGCCGTTGTAGAAGCCCTGCCGCACCAGCTCCTTGATCCGGGCGACATGCTTGGGGGCGAGGTCGGGGCGCATCTCGATCACCACCCGCTCTGTACCGGCCTGATCCAGGTCGAGATAGAGGGTGTTTTCGAGGTCGCGGGCCGAAGCCCCTTGGGTGATGGCCATGGCGAGGAGAAGACTCCCGAGAAGTTGCAAGAAACGCGTCATGCGCTGGGCGCTCCGGACGGGTCGCGAAAGGTGGCCAGAAACAAGCACGGGTCGCGCTCCGGGGCAACCCGGTGCGGCATGCGGCCCCGATCCAGGCCCTCACGGCGCGGGCGGCAACGGCAGCCGGCGGCTGTCCTTGATGGTGTCGAGCACGATGCGCGAGCGGATGGCGGAGACGCCGTCGATCCGCATCAGGCTGTCCATGATGAAGCGCGACAGGTCCTTCAGGTCCGGCGCCACCACGCGCAGCTCGTAATCGGCGTCGCCGGTCACGGCGCAGCATTCAACGATCTCCGGATGGCGTTGCACCGCCTCGCGGAAGGCTTCCGCCGTGAAGGCGCCGTGCTTCTCCAGCGTGATCGAGATGTAGGCGGCGACCGACAGGCCGATGCGGTCGGGATCCAGCAATGCCGCATAGCCGCGGATCACCCCGGTCTCCTCCAGCCGCTGCAGCCGCCGGGCGCATTGCGACGGCGACAGCAAGACCCGCTCGGCCAGGGCGATGTTGCTCATCCGGGCGTCGTCCTGCAGCGCCGCCAGGATCCGCCAGTCGAAGCCGTCCAGCGCGTCCGTCGCCATCTCCGGGCATCCTTGCCGTGACTGATGCGCGAATCGCGCATGCCGCGGACCATACGCCGGGCCGCCATCCTCGTCAGCCCGGCGGCTCGGCATGGTTCCGTTCCCCTTGGGTTCTCATCGGGGCGTGCCTACATCTTGCGACACGGGACGCGCCGGCCGGCGCCGTCCCTTCCGCTCCCGAGGTCCTGCCATGCCCGGCTATGAAACCCGCTTCCTCCTCGACGCCTCGGCGCCGGGGACCGAGGCCTCGACCCCTTCCTCCACTCCTGCAGAGGCCGCCGCGCTCGACGCCTATTCCCGCACCGTGATCGACGCCGTGCGTGCCGCGGCGCCTTCGGTCGTGCACCTTCGTGTCTCCGGCAAGGGGCCGGACGGCGCCCTGGTGCCGCAGGGCAGCGGCTCCGGCGTGATCTTCACCCCGGACGGCTTCGTGCTGACCAACAGCCATGTGGTGCATGGTGCCGTGTCGATCACTGCTACGCTCAGCGACGGCCGCAGCGTCGTCGCCTGGCCGGTCGGCGAGGACCCGGACACCGACCTCGCGGTGCTGCGCCTGCATGACAGCGTGCCGGGCTGGGCCCCGCTCGGTTCCTCCGCTTCGCTGCAGGTCGGCCAGTTGGTGGTCGCCATCGGCAACCCGCTGGGCTTCGAGGCGACGGTGACGGCCGGCGTGGTCAGCGCCCTCGGCCGGTCGCTGCGCGGCCGGTCCGRCCGGCTGATCGACGGCGTGCTGCAGACCGACGCGGCGCTGAACCCCGGCAACAGCGGTGGCCCGCTGGTCGACGCGCTCGGCCGGGTGGTCGGCATCAACACCGCGATGATCGCCGGCGCGCAGGGCCTGTGCTTCGCCATCGGCAGCGACACCGCGCTGGTGGTGGCGTCGGAGATCATCCGCCACGGCCGGGTGCGGCGCGCCTCGCTCGGCATCGCCGCGCAGACCATCCGGCTGCCGCGGCCGATGCAACTGGCGCTCGGCCTGCCGGCCGCGGGCGGGGTGCGGGTGGCGGAGTTGCTGCCCGGCGGCGCCGGGCCGCGGCGTTGCGCGTCGGCGACGTGATCCTGGCGATCGACGGRCATCCGATCGACGGCGTCGATGCGCTGCACCGGCTGCTCGGCGTGGATCGGGTCGGCGTGGCCACCGCGCTGCGCCTGCTGCGCGATGGCGGGGCGCGGGAGGTGTCGGTGACGCCGCGCGAGCGGACGGGCTGACCGGCCTTATTCCAGCTTTGTCGCCATGGTGACGCCGTAGCCCAGGATGCCGCCGCCGGCAATCACCACCGCCGGGATGTCGTGGCCCTCGATGTTCCCGAAGTCCTTCTCGCGGGTGTAGAAGCCGGCGCGAGCGTATTGGGCGTCATAGTACTCGCCCAGCCGCTTGGCATAGGCCAGCTGCTCCGGGCCGTCGGTCGGCTGCTTGGCTTGTTCCTGGATGTAGCTCTGCAGCGCGACATTGACCTCGCGCTGCGAGGCGATGGCCGTGCCGGGATATAGCTTCACCCGCTCGGCCATGAAGCCGGCGGCCTTGGCCTCGGCCGCGTCGTTCTGCTCCGCCGACACCCGCTTCAGCCCGTCCCAGGCGTCGGCCAGGTCCGGCCAGGCCATGCCGGCTTGGCGGTACAGGCTCTTGGCCTCGCCGGGGTTGCGGGCCTCGGCGGCCTTGGCCTGGGCCAGCAGCGCCTCGCCGCGACTCTGGTCGAAAGCGGCTTCGCCCTGGACGGCGCCGCTCTGCAGCACCGTCGGCGGCAACGCAGGCTGATACGGCTCGGCGGCGCAGGCGGCGAGAGCGAACAGGGCCAGCGGGGTGAGAAGGCGCAGATGCATGGCGCATCCATAGCGCAAAGCGGCGCGCGCCGCCACGGACGCGTCAGTAGCCGCGCGGCGGCTTCAGGCCGCAGCCGCGCAGGATCAGCCCGGTGACGTGCCGGCCGGCGACCAGGAAGACGTCGTCATCCATCGCCTCGCGCCCCAGCACGGCCCGGATCTGGGCCTCGAAATCGGCATAAGTCTGGGTTGCGGCCCACAGGGTGAAGACCAGGTGCCGGGGGTCGACCGGCGCCATCCGGCCGGCGGCGATCCAGCCCTCGATCACCCGCGCCTTCTCGTCGATCGTCCGCTTCAGCTTGCCGGACAGGTAGTCGGCGACCTGCGGCGCGCCGTGGATGATCTCGTTGGCGAACACCTTCGACGCCAGCGGTCGGCTGCGCGACCAGCGCATCTTGTCGCGGATATAGGCGGCCAGCGCCTCGGCCGGGTCGCGCTCGGGCACCAGATGGTCGAAGGCGTCGACCCACAGGTCGAGGATGCGGGCCAGCACGGCGCGGTACAGCGCCTCCTTGGTCCCGAAATAATAATGCACGTTGGCCTTCGGCAGGCCGGCGCGCTCGGCGATGCCCTGCATGGTGGCGCCGGAGAAGCCGGCTTCGGCGAACACGCCCTCGGCGGCGTCCAGGATCTGCGCCTCGCGGGCCCGGCGCAGGCGGCTGCCTGCGCTCGGCCGCGGCACCTCCAGGCCGGTGTCGTCCGGCGATTCCAGCATCTCGGCATCGGTCATGCCGGCATCATCGGCCGGATGGCCGGCGCCGTCGATAGGTCAGCGTGCCGGTTCCGCCGCCCCTGGGCGGGGCGGCGCAGCCGGTTCGGACTCACCCCGCCCGGCCAGCGCGATGCCGGCGACGATGAAGACGCTGCCGGCCAGGGCGGCGGCCTGCGGCACCTGACCGAGGATCGGCCAGGCCAGCAGCGTCGCCACCACCGGCTGGCCGTAGCCGGCGATGGCCGAGAAGCCGGCGTCGAGCGTACGCAACGCCTTGGCGATCAGGATCTGCGAGGCGAAGCCGATCAGCGCCTGGGCCGCCAGGTTCAGCCAGCCGGACGCCTCCTGCGGCAGGATCCGGTCCTGCAGCAGCGCCACCGGCAGGGCGCCCAGCGCGGCGCCGACCAGGGTCCAGAAGGTGACGGTGGCGGCGCTCTGCCGCCGGCACAGCGCCGCCGAGATCAGGAAGCAGACGGCGTAGAACAGCGCGGCCAGCAACGCCATGCCGTTCCCCAGCAGGTCGCCGCCGGCGGCGCCGCGGGCCCCGGCCAGGATGGCGATGCCAAGGAAAGCGACCAGCCCGCCGCCGACCACCCGCCCGTCCGGCCGGCGCCGCCACCACAGCGCGGGCAGCAGCGCCACCAGCAGCGGGTAGATCATCACCAGCAGCGTCGCCTCCATGACGCTGGTGCGCACGATCGAGGCGTTCCACAGCACCAGGTCGGCAGCCAGCATCGCCCCGGCCAGCAGGGCCAGGCCGATGTCCCGCGCCGGCATGGCGGGCGACCGCCAGGCCAGGATCGCGGCCGGGACGCAGCTCAGCGTCAGGCGCCAGAAGGCGGTCGCGGCGGGATCGACCGGGCTCAGGCGGATCAGGATCGGACCGATCCCCGACAGGCCGACGCCGGCATAGAGCGGGCCGAGGGCGTTCCAGCGCATCGTAACCACCTTTCTGGTGTTTGCTGGTAACGATATGGGTCTCGCTGAAACCTGTCAAAGTGGCTATGCTGGTTTCATGTCATCGGACCAGCCGTCGCCTCCCGAGCTGCCCCTTGTCGGCGGGTTCGCCTGCCTGGATTTCTGCAACACGCTGTCCGGCTGGGGCGGGCCTGGGCCGCGGGAGCGGGCCGGCGACCCCGCCGCACTGGCCGCCTGGTGCGCGCGGGCCTTCGGCGAGACGCCCCAAATCGACCGGGAGGAGTGGTCGCGGCTGATCCGGCTGCGCGCGGCGCTGCATGCGGTATTCGACGCCATCGCGCTCCAGGTCGAGCCGCCTCCCGAAGCGGTCGCCCTGTTGGAGCACGAGGTGGCGGAGGCGGCGGCTCGCCGCCGGCTGATCGTCACCGCGGCCGGCGGCGCCTGGCAGGATGAGCCTCCCGTCGACGGTGCGGCGGTGCGACATCGCCTGGCCATGGACGCGCTCGACCTGCTGCTGCGGGGCGAGCCGGCGCGGCTGAAGCGCTGTGCCGGCCATGACTGCGCCTGGCTGTTCTATGACCGCAGCAAGAACGCCAGCCGCCGCTGGTGCCTGATGGCCGATTGCGGCACCACCGACAAGGTCCGCCGCTTCCGCCAGCGGCAGCGGTCCGGGGCTTGAGACCGGCCTGTCAGCCTATTCGGCGGTACAGGCCCGGATAGTCCAGCACCAGCTCGTTGGCGTCGGTGCTGATTTCGGCGGTGAAGCCGCTGCCGTCCAGCGATTCGTATCGCCAGCGCCGCAGCGCCAGCGCGGTGTAGCGCTGCGAGGCGGCGAAGGGCGTCAGGTCCGGCAGCGGCAGATACGCCACCTTGATCTCGGCCGATTCGCCGGGCCCAAGCCTCAGCCGCCGGATCGGCAGCGTGTTGGTGAAGGGTGTCGCCACCAGGTCGACATCGATGCAGCCGTCCAGCTGCGGCAGCGGCGTGCCGTCGCCGGTGGTCCAGGTGCCGCCGCCATCGGCCAGGAGGCGCAGCCGCCGGTCCCCGGCATGGTCGGTCACCGCCACCGACCGCACCCGCCATTCGGCGTCCATCACGATGGTGTAGGTCAGCGCCCACTCCACCCCCTCATCGCCGCCGATCACCACGCTGTCGGCCTGGATCCAGGCGCCGCTGCGGTGCAGCCGCAGATGCTCCAGGCCGACGCCTTCGGCCGGAGCCCACCGGACATGTCGATCCATGCGCCGTCTCCCGTGCGCTTGTTCCTATCGTTCTCGAAACGTTCCTAGCATGATTCGGTTCCCCGCAACAAACGAGACTGATACTGATTCTCAATTCAAAATAGAGTTGACCATTTGGTCAGGTTCTCGATACCGTCTCGCTTCAGGAGAGGCGGGGCCGCGGGCGAGAACCGGAAAATCCGGGCGCGGCGCCAAGTCATGACGGACGGGATCGACAGGCGGAGCGCCGGTCGGGCCGGCCATCGGAGGCTGGGAATGACGACGGGATCCGACATCGTGGCCGAGCGCCTGGGCGCCGACCGCATCGCCGAGGAGTTCGCGGAGATCCATCCGCCGCTCGACCGGCGCACCGCGCTGATCGAATCCAGCCGCTGCTATTTCTGCTACGACGCACCCTGCATCGAGGCCTGCCCGACCGGGATCGACATCCCGGCCTTCATCAAGGGCATCGCCACCGACAATGTGAAGGGCGCGGCGCAGGCCATCCTGAGCGCCAACATCATGGGCGGCATGTGCGCCCGGGTCTGCCCGGTGGAGGAGCTGTGCGAGGACGCCTGCGTCCGCAATCACCAGGAGGAGAAGCCGGTGGCGATCAGCGCCCTGCAGCGCTACGCCACCGACCATGTGTTCCTGCGCGGCGAGCAGCTGTTCAGCCGCGCGCCGTCGACCGGCAAGCGCATCGCCGTGGTCGGCGCGGGCCCGGCCGGCCTCGCCTGCGCCCACCGCCTCGCCATGCTCGGCCATGACGTGGTGGTGTTCGAGGCCAAGGCCAAGGGCGGCGGGCTGAACGAATACGGCCTCGCCGCCTACAAGATGGCCGATGATTTCGCCCAGGCCGAGCTGGCCTATATCCTCGAGATCGGCGGCATCGAGATCCACACCGGCATGGCGCTGGGCCGCGACATCTCCTTGAGCGAGCTGCGCCGCGACTACGACGCCGTGTTCCTCGGCCTCGGCCACAACGCCGTTAACGCRCTGGGCTGCGATGGCGAGGCCCTGGCCGGGGTGGAAAGCGCGGTCGACTTCATCGCCCGGCTGCGCCAGGCGCCGGACAAGCGGACGGTGCCGGTCGGCCGCCGCGTCGTCGTGATCGGCGGCGGCAACACCGCGATCGACGCCGCGACCCAGGCCAAGCGGCTGGGGGCGGAGGAGGTGACGCTGGTCTACCGCCGCGGCGCCGAACAGATGTCCGCCACCTGGAAGGAGCAGGACTGGACCCAGGTCAACGGCGTCACTGTCCGGCACTGGGCGCAGCCGCGCCGTATCCTGGGCTGGCCGGCCAATGGCCGCGGCCCGTCGGTGAAGGAGGTCGAGTTCGAGCACACCCAGCTCGACGTCCAGGGCCGCCTGACCGGCACCGGCGACCGCTTCACCGTGCTGGCCGACCAGGTCTTCACCGCCATCGGCCAGTACCTCGTGCCCTCGGCCTTTGCCAATGAGGCCGAGACGCTGGACATGGCCGGCAACCGCATCGCCGTGAATGAGGAGCGGCAGACCTCGCTGTCCGGCGTCTGGGCCGGCGGCGACTGCGTGCCCGGCCAGGACCTGACCGTCAGCGCCGTGCAGGACGGCAAGCTGGCGGCGCTGTCGATCGACCGGGCGCTGCGGCGCTGAATGTGCTACATTGGTAGTGCATTCGGAGGAGCGATGCCATGAGCGACGGATCCAGCACCACCATCACCCTGCGCGAGGCCAATCAGGGCTTCGCCGAGATGATCCGCGCGGTCGAATCCGGCCAGGAATTCGTCATCACCCGCCGCGGCGAGCCGGTGGCACGGGTGGTGCCGGTGTCGCGCCGGCGCGTCCTGACACCGTCCCAGCAGGCGGCGCTGGAGCGCACGCGGGCGCGTATGGCGCAGGGGTTTGAACTGGGTGGGTGGCCCGGCCGCGATGCCATCTATAATGAGCGAGACGATGAGCTGGCGCGCAGGCGCGCTGAGAGCAGGCGTGGCGAGAAATGAGTCATCGCTTCTCGCTCGACGCCAACGTCCTGTTCTACGCGATGGACCGGACCGATCCAGTCAAGTACCGCCGAGCGGTCGATATCGTCGGCCGCTCGGCGGATGCCGATTGCGTCATGACGCTTCAGACGCTGGGAGAGTTCTTCCACTCGAGCTCGCGCAAGCGGCCGGGCGAACGCACCACGATGGCTGAACAGACCCGGGATTGGCTGGAGCTGTTTCCGATCGTCGCGTCGACGCCGAAGCTGCTGCCCCAGGCTTTGCAGTTGGTCGAGCAGGGACAGGCATCGTTCTGGGACGCGATGCTGGTGGCAACCGTGGCCGAAGCCGGCTGCACCACGCTGCTGAGCGAGGACATGGCGGACGGCGTGGCGCTGGGCGGTGTCACCGTGCGCAACCCGTTCCGGGGCGACCGGCTGCCGGATGAGATCGAGGCGCTGTTGACGGTTTGACCCGGCCGGCGCCGCCGGTCGGACGAGATGCAAACGGCCGTAGAGCCGGGGAACACCAGCTGGAGGCTGTCATGGCCGATCTGAGCAACAACTTCGTGGGGATCCGCTCCCCGAACCCATACTGGCTGGCCTCGGCGCCGCCGACGGACAAGGAGTACAACGTCGTCCGTGCCTTCCGCGCCGGCTGGGGCGGGGTGGTGTGGAAGACGCTGGGCGAGGACCCGCCGGTGGTCAACGTCTCCTCCCGCTACGGCGCCGTCAGCTACAACGGCACCCGGGTCGCCGGCCTGAACAACATCGAGCTGATCACCGACCGGCCGCTGGAGCTGAACCTGCGCGAGATCAAGCAGGTCAAGCGCGACTGGCCGGACCGGGCGATGATCGTGTCGCTGATGGTGCCGTGCGAGGAGCAGAGCTGGAAGTCGATCCTGCCGCTGGTCGAGGACACCGGCGCCGACGGCATCGAGCTGAATTTCGGCTGCCCGCACGGCATGTCCGAGCGCGGCATGGGCTCCGCCGTCGGCCAGGTGCCGGAATATGTCGAGATGGTCGCGCGCTGGTGCAAGCAGTACACGCGCATGCCGGTGATCGTGAAGCTGACGCCGAACATCACCAACATCCTGGGGCCGGCCCGGGCGGCCAAGCGCGGCGGCGCCGACGCGGTGTCGCTGATCAACACCATCCAGTCGATCGTGTCGATCGACCTCGACCTGATGGCGCCGACGCCTACCGTCGACGGCTTGGGCACCCATGGCGGCTATTGCGGCCCGGCGGTGAAGCCGATCGCGCTGCGCATGGTCGGGCAGATCGCCCGCGACCCGGAATGCCAGGGCATGGCGATCTCGGCGATCGGCGGCATCTCGACCTGGCGCGACGCGGCGGAGTTCATGGCGCTGGGCGCCACCAACGTCCAGGTCTGCACCGCGGCGATGACCCACGGCTTCAAGATCGTCGAGGACATGTCGTCCGGCTTGGCCAACTGGATGGACCAGAAGGGCTATGCCGGCACCCGCGCCTTCCAGGGGCTGGCGGTGCCGAACTTCGTCGAATGGCAGGACCTGAACATCAACTTCAAGTCGGTCGCCAACATCAACCAGGACGCCTGCATCCAGTGCGGCAAGTGCTACATCGCCTGTGAGGACACCTCGCACCAGTCGATCTTCAAGCTGCGCACGCCGGAGGGCGCACGGCGCTACGAGATCAACGAGGAAGAGTGCGTCGGCTGCAACCTGTGCATGCATGTCTGCCCGGTCGACGACTGCATCACCATGGAGACGGTCGACACCGGCCGGCCCTATCTGAACTGGCAGCACCACCCCAACAACCCGATGCGCAAGGACGCTGCCGAATAACCCTCGCAGTTGATGCAATTTGGCATCGTCGGCTCGGAAGCGATCGGTCATGATGGCGCCCTTCCGATCATTCGATACGAAAAGAAGCGAGGGGAATGATGGCTGTTATGCGACGCGCGGTGCTGGTGGGGATCGTGGCCGCGGCGCTCGCCGGATGTGCCGGCAAGGAGATGGTGTCCGGACCGGTGGCGGAGGCGAAGATCGACGATTTCGCCGGCTCCTGGATCGGCTCGAGCCAGCAGGAGGTGCAGCGGGCCTCGGCGGTGATCGTCGAGCCGCGGACCGATGGCGGCTTCCGGCTGTTCTGGCGCAATGTCCAGGCCGGCGAGGGCACAGACGGGCTGGAGTTCCGCGAGCGCGAGCTGGTCTTCCAGTCCTCGACCCGGCCGAACTTCTGGACCGCCACGGTCCCGGCCGACCGCGCCTATGCCACCGCCAGCCTGTCGGGCCCGACCCTGACGGTCGAGGTCGTCGGCACCACCCAGGATGGCAAGGTCGAGCGCCAGCTCTATCGCCGCACCCTGGTCGACACCACCCATCTGAAGCTGGCCTACACCCGCGAGGTGGCGGGCCAGCCGGCCTCCACCATCGAGGGCGAGTTCATCCGCAAGCCGGCCTGATCGAAGGATCGGGCCCGAGGACGTGACGATGCAGCAGAATATCC
Organism: Inquilinus sp. YAF38; assembly: GCF_052113205.1. Lineage (NCBI taxonomy): Bacteria > Pseudomonadati > Pseudomonadota > Alphaproteobacteria > Rhodospirillales > Rhodospirillaceae > Inquilinus > Inquilinus sp. YAF38. The sequence goes on from NZ_JBFRCU010000022.1 coordinate 24,144, forward strand.
AGATCGACCCGCAGCGGCTCTGGGACGCGATCATGGAGACCGCCGAGCTCGGCAAGACCCCGAAGGGCGGCGTCAGGCGCCTGACCCTGACCGACCTGGACAAGCAGGTGCGGGACTGGTTCCGGACTCAGTGCGAGGCGGTCGGCTGCACCGTCACGGTCGACGAGGTCGGCAACATGTTCGCCCGCCGGCCGGGCCGGGATGAGTCGCTGCCGCCGATCTGCATCGGCAGCCATCTCGACACCCAGCCGACGGGCGGCAAGTTCGACGGCATCCTCGGCGTGCTGTCGGGGCTGGAGCTGCTGCGCACGCTGCACGACACTGGCTACGAGACCAACGCGCCGATCGAGGTGATCAACTGGACCAATGAGGAAGGCTCCCGCTTCGCCCCGGCGATGCTGGCCTCCGGCGTCTTCGCCGGGGTGTTCACCAAGGAGTACGCCTACAGCCGCGAGGACCGCGACGGCCAGCGCTTCGGCGACGAGCTGGACCGGATCGGCTATCGCGGCCCGGTCCCGGTCGGGCAGCGCCAGCTCGGCGCGCATTTCGAACTGCATATCGAGCAGGGGCCGATCCTCGAGAATGAGGAGAAGGTGATCGGCGTGGTCACCGGCGTGCAGGGCATGCGCTGGTACGAGGTGACGGTGACCGGCCGCGAGAGCCATGCCGGATCGACCCCGATGCGGCTGCGCCGCGACGCGCTGCGCGGCGCCGCCCGGATGATCGAGGCGGTGATCGCGGTCGGCGACGCCACCGCGGATGCGGTCGCCACGGTCGGCTTGGTCGAGGTCCGGCCGAACAGCCGCAACGTCATCCCGGGCGAGGTGTTCTTCACCATCGACTACCGCAACCCCGACGATGCGAAGATCGGGATGATGGAGAAGGAGGCGCGGGCGGCGATCGACCGGATCGCGGCCGAGCTGAAGCTGGAGGTCAAGGTCGAGGCGATCTGGGATTCGCCGGCGGTGAAGTTCGACCCGGCCTGCATCGACGCGGTGGAGAACGCCGCCCGGGCCAACGGTTTCAGCCATCGCCGCATCGTCTCCGGCCCCGGGCATGATTCGGCCTATATCGCCCGGGTGGCACCGACCGCGATGATCTTCGTGCCGTGCCGCGAGGGCATCAGCCACAACGAGGAGGAGAGCATCGAGTTCGACCATGCCGCCGCCGGGGCCAATGTGCTGCTGCGCGCCGTACTCGACTACGACCGCTCGCTCGAACAGAAGGCGGCCTGAGGCATGGCGGTGTCGGCGGTCCGACAGTCTCCGCGGACGGATTCCGCCGCGCCGCCGGTGGTCGAGGCCCGGCGCCTCGGCCTGACCTTCCAGACCGCCGACGCGCCGGTGGTGGCGCTGCAGGATGTCGACCTGACCATCGGCGAAGGCGAGTTCGTGTCGCTGATCGGCCCGTCCGGCTGCGGCAAGACCACGCTGATGCGGGTGGTGGCCGACCTGGTGCGGCCGACCTCCGGCTCGGTCACGGTGAACGGCATGACGCCGGAGCAGGCGCGGCTGGCCCGGGCCTATGGCTATGTGTTCCAGGCTCCGGCGCTGTATCCCTGGCGCAATGTCCGCCGCAATGTCGAGTTGCCGCTGGAGATCATGGGCGTGCCGGCGGCGGAGCGGCAGGAGCGGGCGCGGGCCGCGCTCGGCACCGTCGGGCTGGGCCAGTTCGAGAAGAAGTTCCCGTGGCAGCTCTCCGGCGGCATGCAGCAGCGCGTGTCGATCGCCCGCGCGCTGGGCTTCCAGCCGAAGCTGCTGCTGATGGACGAGCCCTTCGGCGCGCTCGACGAGATCACCCGCGACAACCTCAACGTCCATCTGCTGGACCTGTGGAACCGCAGCAACCTGACCGTGATCTTCGTCACCCATTCGATCCCGGAGGCGGTGTTCCTGTCCTCCAAGATCGTGGTGATGTCGCCGCGGCCGGGCCGGATCCTCGACGTGATCGACAGCGACCTGCCACGCCAGCGCGACCTCGACATCCGCGAGACCCCGGAATTCCTCGCCATCGCCCAGCAGGTCCGCGAAGGCCTGCGGGCCGGGCACTCCTACGAATGATCCCCCAGGTCCAGCGGGATTGTTGTCTCTCCTTCCCGGGCCTGACCCCAGGGCATTCACACATCTTCAGATCCGCAAGACAGACGTCGACATCAGAGGGCGTTGCCTCTCCCGCTTGCGGGAGAGGTCGGACATCCGAAGGATGTCCGGGTGAGGGAACGGCTCGGTCTTGCCGAAGGTGTGGCCTCGCCACAAGCGAGCGGGTGATCCGCTCATATCCTGGGTGCGGCTGCTCCGGGGGATCGCGGCCGCAGGCCCTCACCCGGAGCCGCTTCGCGTCTCCGACCTCTCCCGCAAGCGGGAGAGGCAAAGCAAAAGACCGGCTTCTGGGTGGAGCCCCATGACCGCCCTGGCCCAATCCCTGCCCGCGCGGCCCGGCACCTGGGCGCGGCTGAAGGGCGGGCGGGCGTTGCCGCTGGCGACCGTGCTCGGCGCCTTCCTGGTCATCTGGTATCTCGGGTCGTTCTGGCTGAACGCGCCGCAGGCGGTGGAGCGTCTGAACCGCGCCGGGCCGGACTGGACCACCACGCAGTTCTTCGACGCGATCTGGAAGCTGGACCGGCCGCTGCTGCCGACGCCGGACCAGGTCGCGACCGATCTGTGGGGCAGCACCGTCGGCCGGCCGGTGACCAGCAACCGCAGCCTCGTCTACCACGCCTGGGTGACGATGAGCTCGACCCTGGTCGGCTTCGTCCTCGGCACCCTGCTCGGCATCCTGCTCGCCGTCGGCATCGTCCATGTGCCGACGCTCGACCGGTCGCTGATGCCCTGGGTGATCGCCAGCCAGACCGTGCCGATCCTGGCGATCGCGCCGATGATCGTGGTCGTGCTCGGCAATATCGGCCTCACCGGCGTGGTGCCGAAATCGATCATCTCGGCCTATCTCAGCTTCTTCCCGGTCACCATCGGCATGGTCAAGGGCCTGCGCTCGCCCGACCCGCTGCAGCTCGACCTGATGCGCACCTACTCCGCCCGGGGCGCCCAGGTGTTCTGGAAGCTGCGCTGGCCGGCGGCGGTGCCGTTCCTGTTCCCCAGCCTGAAGATCGGCATCTCGCTGGCCCTGGTCGGCGCCATCGTCGGTGAGCTGCCGACCGGCGCCCAGGCCGGCATCGGCGCCCGGCTCCTGACCGGCTCCTATTTCGGCCAGATGATCCAGCTGTGGTCGGCGCTGGTGATGGCGGCGCTGCTGGCCTTGCTCTGCGTCTTCGCCGTCACCCTCACCGAGCGCGCCGTGATCGCCAGCCGCGGAGGGCGGGGATGAGCGCGCGGGTGCTCTGCAGCCTGGGCTGGCTGCTCCTGGCGGTGATCCTGGCCGGCTTCGTGCTGTGGTGGATCGGCGATGGCGGCGTGTTCGCATCCGGCACCGTCTGGATCGCCCTGCCGATCGTGGCGGCCGTGGCCGCGGCCTGGATGGCGCTGCACGGCCTGTCGCCGGTGCCCGGCCGGGCCGCCGGCATCGCCGTGCCGATCCTGTTCGGCGCCGTGCTGCTGTGGCTGTGGCAGGTGCTGGTCACCGGCTTCCAGGTGCCGCAGATCCTGCTGCCGGCGCCGTCGCAGATCGGGGCGCGCTTCGCCGCCAGCACCGACACGCTTTGGGTCGATTTCGTCCAGACCTTCATCCGCTCGGCCATACCGGGCTTCTTGATCGGCTCCGGCGCCGGCTTCCTGACCGCGGTCGCGATCGACCGGTCGCCCTTCCTGCAGCGCGGGCTGCTGCCGCTCGGCTCCGCCGTCTCGGCCATGCCGATCGTCGGCATCGCGCCGATCATGATCATGTGGTTCGGCTTCGACTGGCACTCCAAGGCCGCCGTGGTCGTGGTCATGACCTTCTTTCCGATGCTGGTGAACGCGCTGGCGGGCCTCGAGGCCGCCGGCGCGATGGAACGCGACCTGATGCGCTCCTACGCCGCCAGCTATTGGCAGACGCTGCGCAAGCTGCGGCTGCCGGGCGCGCTGCCCTTCATCTTCAATGCGCTGAAGCTGAACGCCACCCTGGCCCTGATCGGCGCCATCGTGGCCGAGTTCTTCGGCACCCCGATCTACGGCATGGGCTTTCGCATCTCGACCGAGGTGGCGCGGCTGAACGTCGACATGGTCTGGGCCACCATCCTGGTCGCGGCCATCGCCGGCTCCGCCTCCTACGGGCTGCTCGCGCTGGTGGAGCGGGCGACCACCTTCTGGCACCCTTCGATGCGGGAAGCGGAACGCTGAACAAGATCCAACGAACGGGAGAGGCTTCAATATGAAAAAAATCATTCTGGGACTGGCCGCGATTGCAGCTCTGGGCTTCGGCCCGGCGCAGGCGGCGGATCCCTTCACCATCCAGCTGAAATGGGTCACCCAGGCCCAGTTCGGCGGCTATTACGTTGCCGCCGAAAAGGGCTTCTACGCCGATGAGGGGCTGGAGGTCACGATCAAGCCGGGCGGGCCGGACATCGCGCCGCCGCAGGTGATCGCGGCGGGCGGCGCCGACGTCATCGTCGAATGGATGCCGGCGGCGCTGGCGGCGCGCGAGAAGGGCGTGCCGCTGGTCAATGTGGCGCAGATCTTCAACCGCTCCGGCATGATGCTGACCTGCAAGAAGGAAAGCGGGATCAAATCGCCGGCCGACTTCAAGGGCAAGACCCTCGGCGTCTGGTTCGCCGGCAACGAATATCCGTTCCTGTCCTGGATGGGCAAGCTGGGCCTGTCGACCTCGGGCTCGAACCCGGACGTCAAGGTGCTGCGCCAGGGCTTCAACGTCGACCCGCTGCTGCAGAACCAGGCGGCCTGCATCTCGACCATGATCTACAACGAGTACTGGCAGGTGATCGACGCCGGCGTGCCGGAGAAGGACCTGATCACCTTCTATTACGAGGACCAGGGCGTGGCGACCTTGGAGGATGGGCTGTACGCCCTCGACTCCAAGCTCAAGGACCCGGCCTTCGTCGACCGGCTGGGCAAGTTCATCAAGGCGTCGGCCAAGGGCTGGGCCTATGCCAAGGCGCATCCGGACGAGGCCGGCAAGATCGTAGCCGAGGCCGATGCGTCGGGCGCGACCACCGACGCGGTGCAGACCCGCATGGCCGAGAACATCGCCAAGCTGATCACCGTGTCGGACGACAAGATCGGCTGGCTCGACCCCGAGGCATACAAGCGCACGGTGCAGGTGCTGCTGTCGAGCAAGAGCGACCCGGTGATCACCAAGGACCCGGGCGACGCCGCCTGGACCCACGCCGCCTGGGACAAGGGCATGGGCAAGTAGGCATGGCAGCGGCGGGGCGCCAGACCGTCCCCGCCGCAACCCGCCGCTACAGCACGAAGTCGCTGGCGATGAGGCCGATGGCGCCGGTGAGTTGGATGTGGAAGTCCGAGACGCCGTCGCCGTTGATGTCGCCGGCGATGGTGGTGACGGTGCCATCGGAAGAGTAGCGCAATTGGCCGGCCACGCCCGAATAGAGGGCGGTGCCGATGAAGGTGAAGGCTTGGTGGCCCGGCTCCGCGGCGACCGCATCGAACTGCGACAGGTCGATCTTGTCGCCCTGGAATCGGCTAAAATCGGTGATGCGGTCGGCGCTGGTGCCGACAAAGCTCTCGAACATGTTGATGTATATGAAGCGATCGGCCCCGGTGCCGCCGGTCAGCATGTCCTTGTTGTTGCCGCCGTTCAGCGTGTCGGCGCCGGCGCCCCCGGTCAGCGTATCGTTGCTGTCGCCGCCCGCCAGCGTGTCGGCGCCGGTGTCGCCGATCAGTACGTCGGCGCCGAGCCCGCCGCTCAGCACGTCGTCGCCCTCGTAGCCATTCAGTGTGTTGGCGCCGCCACTGCCGGTGAGGGTGTCGCCGGCCATGCTGCCGCTGACGTTCTCGATCGAGATGAAGACGTCGCCTGCGGCGCCGCCACCGCCCGTCCCGGCCGCGAGATCGACCGTCACGGCGACAGCCGACCCCCAATAGGTGACCAGGTCGGTATCATTGCCGCCGTCAAAGCGGTCGGCTCCGTCCTCGCCGCGAAGGATGTCGTAACCGCTGCCGCCATAGAGTTTGTTGTCGCCGGCGTTGCCGGTCAGCCTGTCAGCCCCGCTGGTACCTTCCAGGTTTTCGATATCGTTGGCAACGGTGTCGCCCTGGGCCTGGCCGCTCCAGGTCAGTCCGCCAATGGTCACGATCACGCCGACGAAGGTGCCCGCATAGCTGACGACATCCTCGCCATCGCCACCGGAGAGCGCGTCGGCTCCGGCCCCGCCGATCAGCCGGTCGTCGCCGGCGCCGCCCGAGAGCGTGTCGTCACCATCCAGGCCCACCAGCATGTTGTTCGCGGCGTTGCCGGTGAGGATGTCGGCATAAAGCGAGCCGGTCACGTTTTCGATGTCGCCGGCGATGAGATCGCCTTGCGCATCGCCGCCGGAGCCGGTTCCGCCGATGGTCACCGTGACGGCTGCAGCGCTTTCCTGATAGAAGATCGCATCGACCCCGGCGCCGCCGGAGATCGTGTCGGCCCCCGCCCCGCCATAGAGGCGATCGTTCCCCTCGCCGCCGGAAAGGGTATCGTTCCCGGCTTCGCCATAGAGATCATCGAAGCCGTCTCCGCCGTCGAGGATATCGTTGCCGCCATAGCCGTATAGATCGTCGGACTCTCCATGGCCGTAGATCTGCTCGGCATCGTCCGATCCATGGATGGTGTTTCTGAAATCGTCCCCGTCGATGCGGCCTGGCATGGTTCCTCTCCCTTTGTTGCAGGGAAGACCGGTGCCGGCAGGGCCGGCACCGGTTTCCTGACCGCTACAATACGAAGTCGGCCGCCTGCAGTGCAAAGGCGCCGGTCAGCTGGATGTGGAAGTCCGAGACGCCGTCGCCGTTGATGTCGCCGGCGATGGTGGTGACGCCGGGGGCGGTGATGGCGGCGCGCAGCTCGCCGGCATGGTGGGTGAAGGCGCCGCTGCCGATGAAGCTGAAGCCCTGGTCGCCGGCAGCCGCGGTGTTGGCGTCGATTCCCGCCAGGTCGATCCGGTCGGCCTGGGCATGGCTGAAATCGGTGATCCGGTCGGCATTGGCCCCGACCACGCTGTCGCCGACGGCGGTGAACTGGAAGCGGTCCGCCCCGGCGCCGCCGGTGAGGGTGTCCTTGCCGCCCCGGCCGACGAGAAGGTCGTTGCCGTTCCACCCCTGCAGGACATTGGCGCCGGCATTGCCGTAGAGCTGGTCCCAGCCCTGGCCGCCGGAGAGGTTCTCGATGCCGAACAGGATGTCGCCCTGGGCTTCGCCGCCGGTGCCGAGGCCGCTGGCCAGGCTGACCACGACTCCGGTGGTGGCGCTGTAGTAGCTCGCCGTATCGATACCGGCACCGCCGTCGAGGCGGTCGGCCCCGGCGCCGCCGCGGAGCACGTCGTCGCCGCCCCAGCCCGTCAGGGTGTTGGCGCCGGCGTCGCCGGCGAGGGTGTCGTTGGCCTGGCCGCCGGTGAGGTTCTCGATCCCGGTCAGGACGTCGCCCTGGGCTTCGCCGCCGCTGGCGGTGTGGGCGCCCAGATCGATCGAGACGCCGGTGGTGGCGTAGTAGTAGCTGGCGGTGTCGATGCCGGCGCCGCCGTCGATCACATCCGCCCCGGCGCCGCCGCGAAGCACGTCGTTGCCGTCCAGCCCCTGCAGCGCGTTGGCGAAGGCGTTGCCGACCAGGCTGTCGCCGCCCAGGCTGCCGATGGCGTTCTCGATGCCGGTATAGGTGTCGCCCTGGGCCTCACCGCCGCTGCCGACGCCGGATTGCAGGTTCACGGTCACCGGGCCGGTGGTGCCGGAATAGGTCACGGTGTCGCTGCCGGCGCCGCCGAAATACCGGTCACTGCCGGTGCCGCCCCGGAGCAAATCGTTGCCGGCGCCGCCGACGAGGCTGTCGTCGCCGCTGCCGCCGGAGAGCGTGTCGTTGCCGTTGCCGCCGAACAGGACGTCGCGATAGCCGGTGCCGGTGATTGTGAGGGCCGCGGCCGAGGTGTTGAAGATGAAGTTCGCGGCGGTCAGCTGGGCGATGGTGGTGTTGCCGATGCGGATGCTCTCGGACCAGCTGTCGTAGCCGAGCTCGATGACGACATCGCCGCCGTCCTGGCTCATGAACGGCGTCAGGCTGGCCAGGTCGGCGACCTTCAGGAAGGACAGGTCGATCTTGTCGCCGCCGGCGCCGGCGGTGAAGTCGGCGATCCGGTCGTCGCCGAACTCCCGGGTGTCGTATTTGAAGGTGTCGCTGCCGGTGCCGCCGCGCATCACGTCGTCGCCACTGCCGCCGATGAGCGTGTCGCTGCCGGCACCGCCGACAAGGCTGTCATTGCCGCTGCCGCCGCGCAGGATGTCGCTGGCATTGCCGCCGAACAGGACGTCGCGATAGCCGCTGCCGGTGGCGTCGACCACGGTGGCCGAGCTGTTGAAGACGAAGTTCGCGGCGATCAGCTGGTCGATCGTGGTGTTGGCGATGCGGATGCTCTCGGACCAGCTGTTGTAGCCGAGGGTGATGACGACATCCGCGGCGTCCTGGGTCATGAAYGGCGTCAGGCTGGCCAGGTCGGCGACCTTCAGGAAGGACAGGTCGATCTTGTCGCCGCCGGCGCCGGCGGTGAAATCGACGATGGTGTCGTCGCCGAACTGCCGGGTGTTGTAGACGAAGGTGTCGCTGCCGGTGCCGCCGCGCAGCGTGTCCTCGTCGCCGCCGCCGTTGAGCGTGTCGCTGCCGGCACCGCCGACGAGGCTGTCATTGCCGTTGCCGCCGCGCAGGATATCGTTGGCGTTGCCGCCGAACAGGACGTCGCGATAGCCGCTGCCGGTGGCGTCGACCACGGCGGTCGAGGCGTTGAAGACGAAGTTCGCGGCGATCAGCTGGGAGATGGTGGTGTTGGCGATGAGGATGCCCTCGGACCAGCTATTGTAGCCGAGATCGATGATGACGTTGCCGGCGACCTCGGTCATGAACGGCGTCAGGCTGGCCAGATCGGCGACCTTCAGGAAGGACAGGTCGATCTTGTCGCCGCCGGCGCCGGCGGTGAAATCGCTGAGGGTATCGTCGCCGAACTGCCGGGTGTCGTACTTGAAGATGTCGCTGCCGGTGCCGCCGCGCAGCGCGTCGTTGTCGCCGCCGCCGGTGATGGTGTCGTTGCCGGCGCCGCCCGTGAGGGCGTCGTTGCCGTTGCCRCCGCGCAGGATGTCGTTGGCGTTGCCGCCGAACAGGACGTCGCGATAGCCGGTGCCGGTGGTGTCGACCACGGCGGACGAGACGTTGAAGACGAAGTTCGCGGCGAGCAGCTGGTCGATGGTGACGTTGGCGATGCGGATGCTCTCGGACCAGCTGTTGTAGCCGAGGTCGATCACGACATCGCCGGCATCCTCGGTCATGAACGGCGTCAGGCTGGCGAGGTCCGCGACCTTCAGGAAGGACAGGTCGATCTTGTCACCGCCGGCGCCGGCGGTGAAGTCGGTGATGGTGTCATCACCGAACTGCCGGGTGTCGTATTTGAAGGTGTCGCTGCCGGCGCCGCCGGTGAGCGTGTCGTCGCCGCCGCGGCCGATGATGAGGTCGCTGCCGGCTCCGCCGGTGATGGTGTTGGCGCTGTCGTCGCCGATGTAGTCCGCCATTGCTTGGTTCCCCTTCTTTTACGGTTGGATCGCAGGCCCGCCGCGCGGCTTCAGCGTTGGAAGCCGGGCATGACGGCGCCGTCGGGCACCCTTCGTCGAAGGCCGCCCCGTCGCTCGCTCCCGATCGCGGGAGTGAGGGAATTCGGTTGTCCTGGGTGGGCGGCCGGAATTACCGGCCGCGAATGGTCACAGCAGGAGGTGGAAGGACCTCAGGCGAGCCTGGCTTCGGCCTGCCGGCGACCGGGACGCAGTGGCCATCAGTGTGCCCGACATGGCCGGTCCGACTGCGACACGCCCCGCTTCGGTTCCGTGAAGGACATCCAAGCTGCTCCCCACCTTATACAGCATTTGATGCAAATCGGACTGTACCGCGGCTGTTCTCGTCCCGGCAACCCGCGGTGATGGCCGCCGATCCCGTCGGCACGGCCATCCGATGCTCCGGTCGGGTGGCCGAACGGGCCCGACATGCCGCCGGCAGACTGCCCTCGACGACACCGTCCGCACTAGGAATCCGGACCGTGTCGCCACTGCGCGCTTACCATCCTGGATATCGGCAGATGGTGGCGCGAATGTGTCGCCAGAGGTAGATTGTCGTCCTAATCCGACATTTTGGCCAACATCGCCGGATGGCAATCAGGACGCCGATCCATGACTACAAGGCGAAGTCGGACGCCTGCAGCGAGACGGCGCCGGTCAGCGTAATGTGGAAGTCGGAGACGCCGTCACCGTTGAGGTCGCCGGCAATGGTGGTGACGCCCCCGCCGACGGTGAAGCGCAACTCGCCGGCATGGCGGGTGAACAGGCTGGAGCCGATGAAGCTGAAGCCCTGGTCTCCAGCCACGGCCGAATTGGCGTCGATCGCCGCCAAGTCGATCTTGTCCAGCTGGGCCCGGCTGAAATCGGTGATGCGATCGGCATTGGCGCCGGTCCCGCTGTCGCCGGACGCGATGAAGGCGAAGCGGTCGGCGCCGGCGCCGCCGGTCAGCGTATCCTTGCCTGCCCCGCCGCGGAGCACGTCGTTGCCGCCCCAGCCCTGCAGCGCATTGGCGCCGGCATTGCCGATCAGGGTATCGGCGTTCTGGCTGCCGGCCACGTTCTCGATCGACACCAGGATGTCGCCCTGGGCCTCGGCGCCACCGATTGCGCCGGTGGCCAGGTTCACGCTGACCCCAGCCCAGCTGTTGTAGTAGCTGGCGGTGTCGCTGCCGGCACCGCCGTCGAGGCGGTCGGCCCCGGCGCCGCCGCGAAGCGCGTCGTCGCCGCCCCAGCCCTGCAGGATGTTGACGCCGGCGTTACCCGCGAGGGTGTCGTTGAATTGGCCGCCGGTAAGGTTCTCGATCGAGACCAAGCGATCACCCTTGGCTTCGCCGCCGCTAGCGATCCCGGTGCCCAGATCGATCGAGACGCCGGTGGTGGCGTAATAGTAGCTGGCCGCGTCGTTGCCGTCGCCGCCGTCGAGCACATCCGCCCCAACGCCGCCGCGAAGCACGTCGTTGCCGCCCTGGCCCTCCAGCCAGTTGGCGCGGGCATCGCCGATGAGGATGTCGTTGGCCTGGCTGCCGTCGACGTTCTCGATCGAAACGAGGATGTCGCCCTGGGCGTCGCCGCCGCTGCCGACACCGGCGGCCAGATCCGCCGTGACCCCGACGCTGCTGGTCTCGTAGCTGGCAGTGTCGGTACCGGCACCGCCGTCGAGGCGGTCGGGCCCGACGCCGCCGCGGAGCAGGTCATTGCCGTCCCCGCCCTGCAGCGTGTTGGCGCTGGTATTGCCGATCAAGGTGTCGGCCGCCTTGCTCCCGGAGATATTCTCAATCGAGACTAGGATGTCGCCCTGGGCGTCACCGCCGCTGACCAAGCCGGTGGACAGATCCACAGTGATCCCGGCCCAGCTATCGTCGTAGCTGACGGTGTCGCTGCCTTCACCGCCATCGATGCGATCGGACCCGTTGTAGTCGAGGATTGTGTCGTTGCCGACGCCGCCGTCGATTCGGTCGTTCCCATAGTAGTCAGAGATCGTATCGTTGCCGGCACCGCCGACGATGCGGTCGTTCCCATAGTAGTCAGAGATCGTGTCATTGCCGGCACCGCCGTCGATGCGGTCGTCTCCTCCTTCATAGCTGTCATAGATCGTGTCGCTGCCGGCACCTCCAAACAGGACGTCGTTGGAGTAGGTGCCGTCGATGGTGAGAGGGCTGGTTGACGTTCTGAAGATGAAATCGGCGTTGCTCAAGCTGCTCAGGGCGACGTTCTTGATGCGGATGATTTCGGGGCCCCAACTTTCAGAGCCGAAGGTGATGACGACGTCGTTGCCGTCCTGGTTCATGAAGGGCAGGAGTCTGCCGAAATCGTCGACGTGGAAAAAGGTAAGATCGATCCTGTCGCCGTTAGCGTCGAAGTCGACGATTGTATCGGCGCCGAACCGGCGCAGGTTGAAGACGAAGACATCGTCGCCGGGGCCACCGACCAGGCTGTTGTCGGCACTGCTGCCGATAATCGTGTCGTTACCGGCACCGCCGAACAGGACTTCGTGCTCGTAGTCGTAGCCGGTGCCGATGACAGTGAGAGGGCTGTTCGAGGTGTTGAAGATGAAATCCGCGGTGCTCAGGCTGCCCAGGGAAACGTTCAGGAGGCGTATGCTCTCGCCGAAGTCGCTGAAGGTGATGACGACGTCGTTGCCCTTCTGGGCCATGAAGGGCAGGAGGCTGGCGATATCGGCGATGTGAAGAGCGAACAGATCGATCCTGTCGCCGTTGGTGTCGAAGTCGGCGATCGTGTCGTAGCCGAACTCGCGCTGGTTATAGATGAAGACATCGTTTCCGGTGCCTCCCATGAACCAGCTGCCACCGATGAGACGGTCGTCGCCGCCACCGCCGACGAGAGATCCGAAACCTGAGATAAGATCATTGCCGTTGCCGCCGAACAGGACGCCCTCGCTATCAGGGGAACGGGTAACGACGAGCCACGTGGGCGACGTGTTGAAGATGAAATCATCGTCGCTCAAGCTGCTCAGGGTGACATTCTTGAGGCGAATGGTTTCACTATACAGGCTCCAGGAATCGCGGGCGGGTTCAAGGATGATGACCACGTCGGTGCGGTCCTGGACCATGAAGGGCCGCAGGCTGGCGAGATCGGCGACATGGAGATAGGACAGATCGATCCTGTCGCCATTGATGTCGAAATCGGCAATCGTGTCGTCGTTGAACTCGCGGCTGTTGTAGACGAAGACGTCATGACCTGCATTGCCGACCAGCCAGTCGTCGCCGGTGCCGCCGATGATGCGGTCGTTGCCGGCGCCACCGATGAGGGTGTCGTTGGTACCGCCACCTGAAATCGTGTCGTTGCCGGCGCCGCCGAACAGGACGTCGCGCTGGTCGGTGCCTGTGACGGTGAGGGCGCTGGCCGACGTGTTGAAGACGAAATCGGTGCTGCTGAGGCTGGACAGGGCGATGTTCTTGATGCGGATGCCTTCGGTATAGCCGTCATGGCCGAGGCTGATGAAGACGTCGTTGCCCTCCTGGCGCAGGACGTGCCACAGGCTGGCGAAATCGGCGACATGGAGATAGGAGAGGTCGATCCGGTCACCATTGGTGTTGAAGTCGGTGACGATGTCGTAGCCGAACCCCCGCGTGTCGTAGACGAAGACGTCGTTGCCGGCGCCTCCGGTCAGCGTGTCGTCGCCGCCGCGGCCGGTGATCCGATCGTCGCCGGTGCCGCCTATGATGGTCTCGCCCGCATCGGTTCCAATGTAATTCGCCATTGCGTCTTCCCCCTCCCGCAATTCGATCGACTATCCGCCAAACGGCACTCGCCTTCGCACGATGGCGAAGGCGTGGGCCCAATCTCTCATCTCCTATGGGGTCGCCGGTCCTGCCGTCGGCACAACCGCAGCCTCAGCCGCCGCGTTCGAGCCCGGTCATGACGTGCAAAATGTCTCTCCCCCCACCCGATGTGAAGTTTGTCTCAAATCTCGGCGGTCGGCAATTCGCTGAATTGAGACCCTGTCGCGTCGCCCGTCAGGCCCGGCCTGCCCGGTGCAGGGCGACGCCGGCCATCACCAGGGCGATGCCGGTCAGGTCCCGGGTCGAGGGGATCTGTCCCAGCACCAGGATTCCGATCCCGGTGGCGGTGGCGGGCAGCAGCGACAGCATCAGTGCGAAGCTGGCGCGCGGCAGCCGGGCCATGGCCAGCAGGTCGCAGACATAGGGGATGACCGAGGAGGCGATGCCGACCCCGATCCCGGCCAGCAGCAGCACCGGGTCGGTCAGCGCCGGCAGGGCCGGGCCCAGCCCGAACGGGGTGATCGCCACCAGCGCCGCCAGCATAGCCGCCGCCAGCCCATCGATGCCGTCGGCCCCGGCGATGCGATGGGCCAGCATGATATAGGCGACGAACAGCGCGGCATTGGCGAAGGCCAGGGCATAGCCCAGAACGTCGCCCTCCAGCCGGATCTGGGTCAGCATCGCCACCCCGGCCGCCGCCACGCTCAGCGCCACCAGGTTGCGCCGGCTGCGCAGCCCGGCCGCGGCCAGGCCGATCGGCCCCAGGAACTCGATGGCGCCGACCGTGGCCAGCGGCAGCCGGGCGATGGCCAAATAGAAGCAGGCGTTCATCGCCGCCAGCACCAGGCCGAGGCCGACAAGCGTCCAGCGATCGGCGCGGCTGCTGCGCCGCCACAGCCGCCAGGGCCGGCGCCACAGCGCGAACACCAGGGCGGCGGTGGCGATGCGCAGCCAGGCGACGCCCAGCACCTCGACCGCGCCGAACAGCAGCACGGCGCAGGCCGGCCCGAGATAGTGGAACACGGCGCTGACGACGAAGAACAGCTGCGGCGGCAGCCGCTGGGCCAGCGGTAGGGCGGCGGAGGTCTCGGGCGTCGACATGGCCGCAAGATTTGCATGCGCCGGCGCTGCGGCCCATGGTCGGTCGAAGCCCCGTGCCATCATCTGCCTTCGTTCCGAAGGGAGTTCGTCGAATTGGCCTTCCAGGTCTCGCCGCTGCTCGCCGACGAGCGCAACCTCGCTTTGCTCCGCCTGCTGCAGGCCGAGCCGCGGCTGGGCGTGGCCGAGCTGGCCCGGCGGATCGGCATGTCGGCGCCGGCGGTGCGCGAGCGGCTGCTGCGGCTGGAGGAGGCGGGGGTGATCCGCGGCTGGCGGCTGGAGCTGGAGCCGCGGGCGCTCGGCTATCCGCTGACCGTGTTTGTCCGCATCCGGCCGATGCCGGGGCAACTGCCGAAGATCGCCGAGCTGGCGCGGGCGATGCCGCAGGTGGCGGAGTGCCACCGCATCACCGGCGAGGACTGCTTCATCCTGAAGGTGCATGTCGAGGCGATCGAGACGCTGGACCGGCTGCTCGACCGCTTCCTGGCGCATGGCCAGACCACCACCTCGATCGTCCAGTCCACCCCGGTGCCGCCGCGCGACCCGCCGCTCCCGGGATAGGGCCCGGCGGGCCGGCCGGGGCTACAGCCGGGGTTACAACCCCCGGCGCGAGCGCAGGGCGGCGACCAGCGTGCCGTCGTCGAGATAGTCCAGCTCGCCGCCCACCGGCACGCCATGCGCCAGGCGGGTGATGCTGGGGCCGGCGCCCTCCAGCTTCTCGGCCAGGTAATGCGCCGTGGTCTGGCCGTCGACCGTGGCGTTCAGGGCCAGGATCACCTCGGTCACCCCTGGCTCGCGGGCGCGGGCCAGCAGGCGCGGGACCGACAGGTCCTCCGGCCCGATGCCGTCGATCGCCGACAGCGTGCCGCCCAGCACGTGGTAGCGGCCGCGGAAGGCGCGGGCCCGCTCCAGCGCCCACAGGTCGGCCACCTGCTCGACCACGCAGATCACCCCGGCGTCGCGGGCCGGGTCGCTGCAGATCGGGCAGGGGTCGACGGTGTCGAGGTTGCCGCAGACCGAGCACGGCACGATCGCCGTGGCCGCCGCGTCCAGCGCCTCGGCCAGCGGGCGCATGACGGTGTCGCGGTGGCGCAGCAGATGCAGCGCGATCCGGCGCGCCGACCGCGGCCCCAGCCCCGGCAGCCGCGCCAGCAGGTCCATCATGGTGGCGATCTCGCCGCTCATCCGCGCTCCACTCCCGCCGCCCTCCCGGGCATCGATCCTATCCGACGGACTTTCTAGCACAGCAGGCGAAACCGAACCCGTCGCGATCGCACCGAGGCGCCTTGAACGGCATCGCCGCTTCGCCTATAACCGACGGCGCGCGGGTGTAGCTCAATGGTAGAGCAGAAGCTTCCCAAGCTTACGACGAGGGTTCGATTCCCTTCACCCGCTCCAGCCTCCCGATCACCGCCGCCCGATCTTTCATGACCGTCCCGCGCCCGCGGCCGGTTCCGCTCGCCTCCGCCTCCGCCTAAGCTTCCCGGCGGCACCGACCGAAGGGGAACCATGCCTGACGCGACCAAGGCCGCCGATCCGGCGCAGGAATGCCTCGACTTCCTGGCCCGGCACCGCGACATCCGCTTCGTCGACATCCTGCTGACCGATGCCTGCGGCGTGCAGCGCGGCAAGCGCATCCCGAGGGCCGAGCTGGAGCGGATCTGGCGCAACGGCCGCTACATGCCCGGCTCGATCATCAGCCTCGACATCACCGGGGCGGATGTCGAGGAGACCGGCCTGGTGTGGGAGGACGGCGACGCCGACCGCACCGCCCGCCCGATCCCCGGCACGCTGGTGCCGGTGCCGTGGAAAGCCGAGCCCTCGGCCCAGGTCCTGCTGACCCTGTTCGAGCTGGACGGCGCGCCCTCTGCCTACGACCCGCGCCAGGTGCTGTCCCGGGTGGTGTCGCGGCTGGCCGCCGACGGCCTGCATCCCGTGGTGGCGGTGGAGCTGGAGTTCTACGTCTTCGACGAATCCTGGCGCGAGACCGGGCGGCCGATCCCGCCGCGCGGCGCCAGCACCGGCAAGCAAGCCTATGGCATGGCCGATCTCGACGAGCTCGGCGACTTCCTGGCCGATCTCTACGCCTGCTGCGAGGTCCAGGGCCTGCCGGCCGACACCGCGATCAGCGAATACGCGCCGGGCCAGGTCGAGATCAACCTGAAGCACCGCGCCGACGCGCTGCGGGCGGCCGACGACGCCATCCTGTACAAGCGGCTGGTCCGCGCCGTGGCCCGGCGGCACGGCATGGAGGCCACCTTCATGGCCAAGCCCTATGCCGGCGAGACCGGCAGCGGCACCCATCTGCACATCAGCCTGGCCGATGAGGACGGCGGCAACCGCTTCGCGGCGGAGGGCGGTGACGACCTGCTGCGCCACGCCATCGGCGGCATGGGGGCGACGATCCGCGACGGCATGCTGGTGTTCGCACCGAACGCCAACTCCTACCGGCGGTTCCAGACCCTCAGCTATGCGCCGCTTGCCCCGACCTGGGGCGTCAACAACCGCACGGTGGCGCTGCGCGTCCCGATCGGCCCGCCGGCGGCGAAGCATGTCGAGCATCGGGTGGCCGGCGCCGACGCCAACCCCTATCTGGCGCTGGCGGCGGCGCTGGCCGGGATGCATCGCGGCATCCTCGACCGGCGCGACCCCGGCCCGCCGGTGACCGGCAACGGCTATGGCACCCCGGCCTCGGACATCCCGCCGAACTGGCTGGATTCGATCCGCGACTTCCGCGCCTCGGCCCTGATGCGCGACTATCTCGGCGACGCCTTCGTCGACGCCTTCGCCAAGATCAAGCTGGCCGAATACCGCCGCTTCCACAGCCAGGTGCCGCCGCTGGATTTCGATTGGTACGTCAAGGTGGTGTGAGGACGGACACTCGGCCAAAGAACGGATTGCCCCCCGCAGGCGAGACCTTTTCACAGCGCCCATCCCCTCACCGTCATTGCGAGGAGGCGAAGCCGACGAAGCAATCCAGGGGCCAGTGCGAGCGGCCCTGGATTGCTTCGCTGCGCTCGCAATGACGATGTTGGGGATTCTGAAAAAACCTCGCAAACGAGAGAGGCCACGGAAAGGTGGCCCCTTCAGATGAGGGGCCAAGCCCTCACCACCCGCAGCTCTGGCCCTTGTTCTGCTCGGTCAGCCAGTCGTTCAGGGGCGTGAAATACTCGACCACCGCGCTGGCGTCGGTCTTCCGCTCGCCGGTGAAGGCCTCCAGCTCGTCCGGCCAGGGCTTGGACTGGCCCATCTCCAGCATCGCGTTGAAGCGCTGGCCGACCTGCTTGTCGCCATAGACCGAGCAGCGGTGCAACGGACCGGTCCAGCCGGCCTGCTGGCAGGCGGCGCGCTGGAACTGGAACTGGTAGATCGCCGCCAGGAAGTACCGGGTGTACGGCGTGTTGCCCGGGATGTGGTACTTGGCGCCGGGGTCGAAGGCGTCGGCCGGGCGCGGCCCCGGCGGCACCAGCCCCTGGTATTTCAGCCGCAGCGCCCACCAGGCGTCGTTGTACTGCTCCGGCGCCGCCTTCCCCGCGAACACCTCCCAGCGCCAGCGGTCGACCAAGAGGCCGAAAGGTAGGAAGGCGATCTTGTCGAGCGCCATCTTCAGCAGGAAGGGGATGTCGCCCTCGGCGCCCGGCACCTTGTCCAGCAGGCCGATCTGCTTCAGGTAAGTCGGAGTCAGCGCCGACAGCCCGACGAAATCGCCGATCGCCTCGTGGAACCCGTCATTGGCCCCGTTCTTGAACAGGTAAGGCTGGTCCTTGTAGGCGCGCTGATAGTAGTTGTGCCCAAGCTCGTGATGGACGGTGTAGAAATCCTCGCCGTTCACCTTGGTGCACATCTTGATGCGGACATCGTCGCGATCATCGAGGTCCCAGGCCGAGGCGTGGCAGACGACGTCGCGCCCCTCCGGCCGGACGATCTGCGAGCGCTGCCAGAACGTCTCCGGCAAGGGCGCCAGGCCCAGCGAGGTGTAGAAGGCCTCGCCGGTCTTCACCATCCTGGTGGCGTCGTAGCCGGCATCGACCAGCAGCTTGTCCAGGCTGTAGCCCGCGGCCTCGTCCTTCGGCGCCACCAGGTCGTAGATGTTGCCCCAGGACTGGGCCCACATGTTGCCCAGCAGGTCGGCGCGGATCGGGCCGGTCTTCGGCTGCACCGAATCGCCGTATTTCGCGTTCAGCCGGCCGCGGACATAGCAGTGCAGGTTCTGGTAGAACGGCTCGACCTGGCCCCACAGCCGGTCGGTTTCGGCCGCGAACTCATCGGCCGGCATGTCGTCGCCGGACCGCCACAGCGCGCCGGTGTCGGCATAGCCCAGCGCCGTCGACCCCTCATTGGCCAGCGCCACCAGCCGGGCATAGTCCGGCCGCATCACCGGCGAGATGCTGTGCCAGCCCTCCCACACCGCCCTGGTCTCGGCCGGGTCGCGTGAGGCGGCCAGGATGTCCTCGGCATCGCTCAAGGTCAGGGTCTTGTCCTGCAGCTGGAATTCGCCGGTCGAGTAGGTGGAATCGAGCTTTGTGCTCAGCGTCGCCAGCTCGCGCGCGGCGCCTGGCCGGTCCGGCGCCGGCAGCACCAGGTTGCGCTTCAGGATGTCGAGCTTGCGCCGCGTCACCGGGTCCAGCGTGACCGCGTCGAAGCGCGAGGCCTGCTGGGCATAGGTGCTGGTCTTCTCGGTCCACTCGCCATTGGCCTTGGCCTCGAGCCACTGGGTGTCGTCGGTGATGAAGGTGGCGCGCACCCAGGACGCCTTGTTGAGGTATTCGCTGGTGGCGGCCAGGTCGGCCTCGGCCTTGTCGACGAAGGCGCGGGCTTCGTCGGGGGTCTGGGCCGGGGCGGCGATGCCCCACAGCAGGGCGGCCGCGGCGGTGCCGGCGGCCAGCGGGCGGGATCTCATCGGGACGGTCCCCCTATGCATTGAATTTTATGAGAAATTGCCGGCCTTCTCCCCATGGCCGGACCGATTGCGGCCATGGAAGGATGGCCGGGACTCGCCTGTCAACCGCGGCGTAGGAGTGGTGCCCTAGGCCTCAGAACGGCCAGGCCGCCGACACCGCATTCGACACCCCGCGCCGCAACGCCTGGATGCCGGTCTCGACATGGCGCGAGGGATGCACCCGGTTGGTCAGCAGGGTCCAGGCGTGGCCGCGCTCCAGGTCAAGCCACAGCGCCGTGCCGGTGAAGCCGGTGTGGCCGATCGTGTCGGGCGAGCACAGCGACCCGCCGGACCAGCCCTCGTGCCGCACCTGCCAGCCCAGGCCGTGCGGATGGTCCCCGACGCGCAGCATCTCGGCCACCGTGGCCGGGCGCAGCACCTCGCCCGCCAGGAAGGACCGGGCGAAATCCAGCACCGCGGCGGCACTGCCGAACAGCCCGGCATGGCCGGCCAGGCCGCCCAGGGCATAGGCGTTCTCGTCATGCACCTCGCCGCGCATCACCCGGCCGCGCCAGGTGCAGCGCTCGGTGGCCACAGCGCGGGCCGGGCCGGGGCTGGCGGCGAAGTCGCCGGGAGGCAGCAGGTCGCGCAGCGGCTTGTCCCGCAGCCGCTCGACCAGGATGCCCAGCAGCACGTAGTTGACGTCGGAATAGGTCTCGGGCCCCGCCGCCCAGTCCTTCTGCAGCACCAGCGCCTTCAGCGTCTCCGGGTCGCTGCCCCAGGTGTACAGCGGCTCCACCGCCGGCAGGCCGGACCGGTGGGACAGCAACTGCCGGATGGTGGCCTGCCGCACCCAGTGCTCGGGCTGGTACTGGCGCAGGTCGGGCAGGTGCAGCACCAGCGGGTCGGCCAGGTCGATCCGCCCCTGCTCGACCAGCCGCAGCACCTCGGTCGTCGTCAGGATCACCTTGGTCAGGCTGGCCAGGTCGAACAGCGCGTCTTCGGTCAGGGCCGCGCGCTCCGGCACCAGCGCGGCGTGGCCGCCGGAGCGGATCGTGCGGTCGCCGTCGCGGGTCACCAGCCCCAGCACGGCGCCGGGGATGCGGCCGGCATCGATCGCTTCATCGGCCAGGGCGAAGGCGGCATCGGCCGCGGCGGCGAGGGTCATTCGAGGGAGTCCAGGGCGAAACTGCTCACCCCTATTGTCATGCCCGGGCTTGACCCGGGCATCCAGGGCTTTTTGACAAGTCCCGTCCGTATTGGCCCCTGGATCGCCGGGTCAAGCCCGGCGATGACAGAAGTGAGTGCGCCGGGCTCCATCACGCCGCCCGGCTCAGCGGCCGGTGCAGCACGCCGCCGGTCATCGGCCGGGGCACGCCGGTGGTGGTCGGCAGGCTCAGCGGCAGCCCGTCCAGCGAGCGCACGGCGAGGAAGGCGAAGGCCTGGGCCTCCAGCGCGTCGCCGTCCCAGCCCACCGCCTCGACCGGGTCGACCGGCACGCCGAGCGCCTGCCGCAGCCCGTTCATCAGTGTCGAGTTGTGCCGGCCGCCGCCGGTCACCAGCCAGCGCCCGGGCGCGGCAGCGAAGTGGCGGCGCGACGCGGCGACCGAGGCGACGGTGAAGGCGGCCAGGGTGGCGGCGCCGTCGGCCAGCGACAGCCCGTCCACCGCCGCCATCGGGAAGTCGTTGCGGTCCAGCGATTTCGGTGGCGGCGCGTCGAAATAAGGGTTGGCCAGCAGCGCCGAAAGACGGTCCTGCGCCACCGTGCCCGAGGCGGCGATGCGGCCGTCCTCGTCGTAGCGCGCGCCGGTGTGGCGCTGCACCCAGTCGTCGATCATGGCGCTGGCCGGACCGGTGTCGAAGGCGGTGATGGCGCCCCCTTCGATCACCGTGACATTGCCGACCCCGCCGAGATTCAGCACCGCCAGCGGCCGCGGCAGGTCCTTGGCCAAAGCGGCGTGGTACAGCGGCGCGAAGGGCGCGCCCTGGCCGCCGGCGGCGACGTCGGCGGAGCGGAAATCGTTGACGCAGGGGATGCCCATCGCCGCTGCCAGCCGGGCGCCGTCGCCGAGCTGCCGGGTGAAGCGCCGCTCCGGCCGGTGCAGGATGGTCTGGCCGTGCATGCCGACCACGTCGACCRCCTCCGGCTTCAGCCCGGCCTCGTCCAGCAGGCGGCGCACCGCGGCGATGTTCAGGTCGGTGACCGCGGCGGCCAGCTCGTCCAGCGCCTCGTGCTCGGCCCGCGCCGGGTCGCGCGCCACCGCCAGCAAGGCGTCGCGCACCGCGTCGGTGTAGGGCGTGGTCGAGGCCGCGCCGCAGGCGAAGACGGTCTCGCCGTCGGTCTCGATCACCGCCACGTCGACCCCGTCCATCGAGGTGCCGCTCATCAGGCCGATCGCGGTGCGCCGGGCTCCTGGCATGGTCTTCGCCTCCTCGCTCGATTCGTCTCCGACGATAGCGCCGAATCGGGCGGCGCGCGAAGCGGGGAAGGTTCCCAACGGCGTTGACCTCGTTCGGCGAACGCGCCTTACTGGCCGCAAATCGACAGGGGAGGCTGAAGATGGGGCGGATGATTCGGGCATCGCTGGCGGCGGCCTTGGCGCTTATCGCGCCGATGGCCTGGGCGCAGACGCTGGAGGTCGCGACCGACCAGTCGCCGGTCGGGCTGGACCCGCATGTCGCCACCTCCTTCGCCACGGTGCTGGTCAACGGTGCGGTCTATGAGGGCCTGACCTCGATCGACAAGGACCTGAAGGTGGTGCCGGAGCTGGCCGAATCCTGGACCGTCTCACCCGACGGGCTGACCTATGTCTTCACCCTGCGCCAGGGTGCGAAGTTCCATGACGGGTCGCCGGTGACCCCGGCCGATGTCGCCGCCAGCTTCGCCCGGGTGCGCGACCCCAAGACCGGCTCGCCCTATGCCAGCCGCATCGACATGGTGAAGGAGGTCAAGCCGACCGGCGACCGCCAGGTGACGGTGACGCTGACCACGCCCTCGGCCCCCTTCCTCGCCAACCTGCCGCAGATCTCGATCGTGCCGGCCGCAGCCGCGACCGGCGGCATCGACCTGCAGCGCAAGACCGACGGCACCGGCCCGTTCACGCTGAAGGAATGGGTGCCCGACACCTATCTGCTGCTGGCGAAGGTGGACGGCTATTGGGAGCCCGGGCTGCCGAAGCTCGACGCGGTCAAGATCAACATCGTGCCGGAGGCCTCGACCCGGCAGGTCGGCCTGTCCGGCGGCACCTATCAGCTGCTGCCGAATGTCGACCCGGCCACGGCGGCGACGCTGCAGGGCACGCCCGGCGTCACCCTGCTGGAGACGACCGACCTGTCCTACACGCTGGTCGGCATGAACGTGTCGAAGCCGCCCTTCGACAACCCGAAGGTGCGCGAGGCGCTGAACACCGCGATCGACCGGTCGCAGATCGTCGAGGCCGCCTATTTCGGCAAGGGGCAGCCCGGCGGGCCGTTGTCGCCCGCGCTGAAAGACTGGGCGCTGCCGGTCTCGGACTTTCCCTGCTACGCCGCCGATCCGGAGAAGGCGAAGGCGCTGCTGGCCGAGGCCGGCGTCACCCTGCCGCTGAAGGCGGAGCTGAAGGTGCTGGGCTCGAACCAGCTGGTGGTCGACGTCTCCCAGGTGGTGCAGGCCCAGCTCAACGCCGCCGGCTTCGAGGTGGCGCTGAACGTGCAGGAGCAGGGCACCTTCATCCAGGACTGGCGCAACTCCAACTTCCAGCTCTTCGCCTCGATCAACGGCGGCGTCGCCGACCCGGACGGCTACCTGTTCCGCACCTTCCGCACCGGCGGCTCGACCAACGTGTTCAAGTACTCCGATGCCGAGGTCGACAAGCTGCTGGATGAGGGGCGGACGACGCTGGACCCGGCCAAGCGCAAGGCGATCTACGCCGACCTGCAGAAGCGCCTGGCCTGCGACGGACCGATCGCGCATCTGGCCTTCGGCCAGCTGTTCACCGCGGTGCGCGACGGCGTCACCGGCTACGAAATCACCGGCAACCGCTCCACCCGCTCGCTGCGGCAGACGGCGCTGGAGAAGTGAGGATGCACGGCGCTGCTCCCGTCTCTTTCCTGTCATCCTCGGGCTTGACCCGAGGATCCAGGGGCGGCTGGAGCGGCTCTCTGTGGCCCCTGGATTGCCGGGTCAAGCCCGGCAATGACAGGGAAAAAATGCCCTGCCATCGTCCTGGTGAGGCGCCATGGCCCGTTTCCTGACCGGGCGGCTGCTCGACCTGCTGGTGGTGCTGTTCGGAGTCTCGGTCGTCGCCTTCCTGATGATCCGGCTGATCCCGGGCGACGCGGTGCAGATCATGCTCGGCGCCAACAGCGAGGTGACGCCGGACCGGATCGAGGCGCTGCGCCAGCGCCTCGGCCTCGACCAGCCGCTGGTGACCCAGTATCTCGCCTGGCTCGGCGGCCTGCTGACCGGCGATCTCGGCACCAGCCTGTGGACCGGCCGGCCGGTCCTGGAGGAGATCACGGCCCGGATCGGCGTCACCATCGAGGTCACGCTGCTGGCGCTGGCCGTCTCGGTGGCGCTGGCGGTGCCGGCCGGCTGCCTGATGGCGTATTTCCGCAACTCCGCCCGCGACTACCTGGTGCGGGTGGTCACCATCGCCGGCGTCACCGTGCCGTCCTTCTGGCTCGGGGCCCTGCTGATCTACCTGTTCCACGGCGTGTTCCCGGCCTTCCCGGCGATCGGCTTCGTGGCGCTGGCCGACGACCCGGTCGGCAACCTGCAGCGCATGCTGCTGCCGACCATCGCCCTGGCCGTGCCGGTGCTGGCGTCGCTGTCGCGCATCGTCCGCTCGGCCATGCTCGACGCGCTGGGGCAGGACTACATCCGCACCGCCCGGGCCAAGGGGGTCAGTGAGCGGGCGGTGGTGTTCGACCACGCCTTCCGCAACGCCATGATCCCCTTCGTCACCGCGCTCGGCATCTCCGCCGGCTATCTGTTCGGCGGCGCCATCGTGGTCGAGCAGGTCTTCGCCCTGCCGGGCCTCGGCCGGCTGATGCTGGGCGCGATCGCGGAGCGCAACTACCCGCTGATCCAGGCGGCGATCCTGCTGGTCACCGCCGGATTCGTGGTCGTGAACTTCGTCACCGACATGCTTTACGCCGCGCTCGACCCGCGGATCGGCCTGCGATGACGGCACCCCTCCCGGAAACCCTGGCGCCGCCGTCGCGCCGCCGCATCCCGGCGCCGCGGCACCCGCTGGTCTGGATCGGCGGGGCGCTGGTGCTGCTGCAGGTCGGGGCGGCGCTGCTGGCGCCCTGGCTCGCGCCGGACGACCCGCTGGCCCAGCATGTGATCCGGCGGATGAAGCCACCCAGCGCCGCGGCCTGGCTCGGCACCGACCAGTTCGGGCGGGACGTGCTGTCGCGCATCCTCTACGGCTACCGCGCCTCGCTCGCCGCCTCGGCCAGCGCGGTGCTGCTGGCGCTGCTGGTCGGCGGCACCCTGGGCGTGGCCGCGGCCTTGCGTGGCGGCTGGCTCGACCGCGCCGGCATGCGGCTGATGGACATCCTGTTCGCCTTCCCGATCATCCTGCTGGCGATCGGCATCGTCGCCGTGCTGGGGCCGGGGGCGACCACCACGGCGCTGGCGATCGGCGTGGTCTACATCCCGGTCTTCGCCCGCCTCTTGCGCGGGCCGGCCCTGGTGGTGGCCGGCAGCCAGTACGTGCTCGGCGCCCGCGCCATCGGGGCGGGGGAGGGGCGGGTGCTGTGGCGCCACGTGCTGCCCAACCTGGCCAGCGTCATCCTGGTGCAGGCCAGCCTGGCCCTGTCCACCGCGATCCTGGTCGAGGCCTCGCTGTCCTTCCTGGGCCTCGGCACCCAGCCGCCGACGCCGTCGCTCGGCCGCATGCTGGCCGAGGCGCGGAGCTACCTGCTGCTGTCGCCCTGGGATTCGATCTTCTCCGGCCTTGCCATCCTGTTGGCGTCTTTCGGCTTCAACCTGCTGGGCGACGGGTTGCGCGACGCGCTCGATCCCAGGCTGCGGGGCAGTTGACGATGGGTGACATCAGGACGATGGCGGCGGTGACGGTCCGGCCGCCGGCGGCGGCGGACCTGCCGGCCGTGGCGCAGGTCGCCTGGCGCAGCACCCGCGCCGCCTTCGAGCACATCCTCCCGGCCGCGATCCTGGACCGCAAGCGGCCGGAGGATTTCGCCCGCCGCTTCGCCGCCCGGCTGCCCGACCTGCGTATCGCGGTCGACACCAAGGGCACGCCGCTCGGCTTCTCGCTGATGACCGGGTCGCATCTCGACATGCTGTTCGTCGACCCGGCGGCGCAGGGCCGGTCGGCCGGCACCGTCCTCCTGGCCGACGCCGTGGCGCGCGGGTGCCGGACGCTGGAGAGCTTCGCCCACAACCGGCTCGCCCGCGGCTTCTACGAGGCCCGCGGCTTCCGCCTCTGCCGCTCCTACCGCAGGCTGTATGAGGGCATCGAGATGCCCTTCGTGCTCTACGCCCTGGCCGAGGGATGACGGGCAGCGTTGCCGGAAACGCATTGCCCGATCGTCGTTTTGCCGATAAGTCTTGGGGCCGTCGTCCTCCCGGGCGGCCCCGTGGTGATTTGAG
Organism: Inquilinus sp. YAF38; assembly: GCF_052113205.1. Classification (NCBI taxonomy): domain Bacteria; kingdom Pseudomonadati; phylum Pseudomonadota; class Alphaproteobacteria; order Rhodospirillales; family Rhodospirillaceae; genus Inquilinus; species Inquilinus sp. YAF38. The sequence continues at coordinate 50,148 of NZ_JBFRCU010000022.1, forward strand.
CCGACCGGCTTGCGGCCACGTTAAACTCCGCTAAAAGGTCGGTTGCGCGCAGGTCCCGCACGCACCGCCTCCCGGTCGGGTCGAGGAGGAGGTCGAGATGGATCGATACGAAGCCCCCAGCGAAGACGAATTCGGCCCCGAGACCGTGCTGGTCCGCGGCGGCACGCGACGAACGCCCTATGGCGAGACCTCCGAGGCGATCTTCCTGACCTCGGGCTTCGTCTATGACAGCGCGGCTGCGGCCGAGGCGCGCTTCACCGGCGACGATCCCGGCTTCGTCTATTCCCGCTACGGCAACCCGACGCTGGAGGTGCTGGAGACGCGCCTGGCCCTGCTGGAAGGGGCGGAGGGCTGTCACGTCACCGCCAGCGGCATGTCGGGGGTGTTCACCGCCCTGTTCTGCCATCTGCGCGGCGGCGACCATGTCGTGGCCAGCCGGGCGCTGTTCGGCTCCTGCTTCTTCATCCTCAACGTCATCCTGCCGCGCTACGGCATCACCACCACCTTCGTCGACGGCGCCGACCTCGCGGCCTGGGAGGCGGCGATGCGGCCGAACACCCGGGCGGTGTTCCTGGAGACGCCGGCCAACCCGACGCTCGATCTGGTCGACGTCGCCGCGGTGGCGAAGATCGCCCATGCCGCCGGCGCCAAGGTGTTCATCGACAACGTCTTTGCCACCCCGCTGGGACAGAAGCCGCTCGAGCTCGGCGCCGATGTGGTGATCTACTCCGCCACCAAGCACATCGACGGCCAGGGCCGGGTGCTGGGCGGCGCGGTCCTCGCCGACAAGAAGTTCCTGACCGACGACTTCCTGCCCTATTACCGGCACACCGGCCCGGCGCTGTCGCCGTTCAACGCCTGGGTGCTGGTGAAGGGGCTGGAGACGCTCGGGCTGCGGGTCGAGCGCCAGGTCGCCAGCGCCCACCGCCTGGCCCGGCTGGTCGAGGCGCATCCGGCCGCCCGTTCGGTGCGCTACCCTTGGCTGGAAAGCCATCCGCATCACGAACTGGCGAAGCGCCAGATGAAGAACGGCGGGACGCTGGTCTCCCTGGACCTCGGCAGCAAGGCGGCGGCCTTCGCCTTTCTCGACGCGCTGCAGCTGGTCGATATCTCGAACAATCTCGGCGACACCAAGTCGCTCGCCACCCACCCGACCACCACCACCCACCGGGCGATGGAGGCGGCGGACCGCGCCGCCATGGGCATCACCGACGGGCTGGTGCGGCTGTCGATCGGCCTCGAGGGCATCGAGGACCTGGAGCGCGACCTGTCCCGTGCCTTGGACGCGGCGAAGCACGCCGGCTGACGGTATGGGGGTGAGGCACGGCGCCGCGCCCCGCTCATCCGGCGACCGGATTCCGGCTCTGCCGCGTTGAGGCGGACGAAGGGGGATCTCGATCCCTGGAGTTCGCATGATGAGATGGAAGCTCGCCTTGGCCGCGATGGCCGGGCTGGCGCTGACGGCCCTGACGGCGACGGCCGCCGATGCCGCGCCGGGCTACACCACCGCCCCGGCCCGGCTGCGCGCCGGTCCGGGCGCCGACTACCCGACGGTGGCGCGGCTGCGGCCGGGCGTGCCGGTGCAGATCTTCGGCTGCGTCGATGGCTGGGCCTGGTGCGACATCGGCGTCGGCCCCGACCGCGGCTGGGCGAATGGCCGCTTCCTGGCGGCGGATGTGCAGCATCGCCGCCGGGTCATCGTCGAGGCCGCGCCGGTGATCGGCGTGCCGGTGATCCGGTTCGACGCCGGCCCCTACTGGGACAACTATTATCGCGGCCGGCCCTGGTACCACGACCGCGGCCGCTGGGCGCATTAAGCCGGATCGGAAGTCCGGTCGTCCTGCGGAGTTGTTGCCTCTCCCGTTTACGGGAGAGGTCGGAGACGCGGAGCGGCTCCGGGTGAGGGCTCTTTGTCGAGGCCCGGGCCAGCCCTCACCCGGTCGTCCTGCCGACGCCCGACCTCTCCCGCCAGGCGGGAGAGGCAATCGGTGTGCTTGAGCCGAAGTAGTTGCGTTCTGGCAGCCAAAGTGAAAGGGCGGCTCCCGCAGGAGCCGCCCTGTTTCATTCGGCCGGCGTGCTTGGCGCCTCGGCCCGCGGCTTCGGCGCGATCGAGCCGCCCAGCAGCTTCTCATGCACCCATTCGCGGACATGCTGCAGGGTGACGTACAACATCGGGATCAGGAAGATGCCGATCGCCGAGGCCGCGATCATGCCGCCGAACACCGAGGTGCCGACACCGCGCCGGCTGGCCGCGGCCGCGCCCGCCGCCGTCACCAGCGGCACCAGGCCCAGAATGAAGGCGAAGCTGGTCATCATCACCGGCCGGAAGCGCAGCCGGGCGCCCTCGATCGCGGCCTCGGCGATCGACGACCCCTCCTCGCGCTTGGCTTTGGCGAATTCGACGATCAGGATGCCGTTCTTGCTGGCCAGCGCGATCAGCACGACGATGCCGATCTGGGCGTAGACGTCGTTCGACAGGCCGGCGATCCAAAGCGCCGCCATGCCGCCGACGATGCCGACGATGACCGACAGCAGCACGCCGATCGGGATCGACCAGCTCTCGTACAGCGCCACCAGGAACAGATAGGCGAACAGCACGGCGAGGCCGAGGATGAAGCCGGTCTGGCCGGCCGCCTCCAGCTCCTGCAGCGCGGTGCCGGTCCATTCGAAGCCGTAGCCGGCCGGCAGGGTGGCGGCCGATGCCTTGGTCATCGCCGCCAGCGATTCGCCCGAGCTGAAGCCCGGCGCGGCGCTGCCCAGGATGTTCACCGCCCGATAGTTGTTGTAGCGGGTGATGAACAGCGGCCCGAGCTGCTGCTGCGCGTCGACCAGTGACCGCATCGGCACCATCTGGCCGGTCGAGGAGCGGACATAGATCCGGTAGATGTCGTCGACCGTGCGGCGGTCGTTGGCCTCGCCCTGGGCGATCACCTGCCAGGTGCGGCCGAACAGGTTGAAGTCGTTGATGTAGAAGCCGCCCAGCGTCGCCTGCAGCGCGTTGAAGATGGCGCTGACGCCGACGCCGAGATTCTGCGCCTTCTCGCGGTCCAGGTTCAGGAAGATCTGCGGCGTGTTGGCGTTGTAGGAGGTGAAGACCTGGGCCAGGCCCGGCGTCTGGTTGGCGGCCACCACCAGCCCCTGCGCCACCGCCGCCAGCTCGTTCGGGCTTTTGCCCTCGAGATCCTCGAGCTGGTACTGGAAGCCGCCGGCGGTGCCCAGGCCGATGATCGGCGGCAGGTTCAGGGGGATGATCAGCGCGTCGCGGACGCCTGCGGTGCGGATCGCCACCTGGCGGATCACGTTGAACACCGTGATCCCTTCCTTGACCCGCTCGTCGAACGGCTTCAGCGCCACCACCAGGAAGGCGGCGTTCGGCTCGGCCAGGCCGTCGATGAAGCTGCGGCCGACCACGCCGGTGATGTCGGCAACGCCGGGGATGTCCCTGACCAGCGCCTCGACCTGCTCGGTCACCTGGGTGGTGCGGCTGATCGCGGCGGCGGCCGGCAGCTTCATCTCGACGAAGAACAGGCCCTGGTCCTCGTCCGGCAGGAAGCCGGTCGGGGTGGCGCTGTTGAGCAGCCAGGCCAGGCCGCCGAAGGCCGCGATCAGCGCGATCGACAGCACCGCCATCCGCACCAGCCGGGCAACGATCCAGGCATAGCCGTCGCGCACCTTGTCGATGCCGCCGGACACCCGGCCCATGACCCGGCCGTACAGCCCCGGGCGGTGGCCGGGCCGGTGCGGCTTCAGGAACACGCCGCACAGGGCCGGGCTCAGCGTCAGCGCGTTCAGGGCCGAGATCAGCATCGCCACCGACACGGTAACGGCGAATTGCGAGTACAGCTCGCCGGTGATGCCGGGGATGAAGCCGACCGGCACGAACACCGACAGCAGTACCAGGGTGATGGCGATGATCGGCGCGGTGATCTCGCGCATCGCCAGCTTGGTCGCCTCCTTGGCCGGCAGCCCGGTCTCGGCCATCACCCGCTCGACGTTCTCGACCACGACGATGGCGTCGTCGACGACGATGCCGATCGCCAGGATCATCGCGAACATCGAGATGGTGTTGGCGGAGAAGCCGAAGGCCAGCAGCACCGCGAAGGTGCCGACCAGCGACACCGGCACCGCGATGATCGGGATCAGCGTGGCGCGCAGGTTGCCGAGGAACACGAACACCACGATCGCGACCAGCACGAAGGCTTCCAGCAGGGTCTTGATCACCTCGCCGATGGTCTCGGTGACGAAGACGGTGGTGTCGTAGGTGATCCGGTAGTCGACGCCGGCGGGGAACCGCTCTTTCAGCCGCTCCATCTCCGCCCGCACGCCCTCGGCCGCCGAGACGGCGTTGGAGCCGGGCGACTGGTAGATGCCGATCACCGCGGCCGGCGCGCCGTTCAGCCGGGCGGTGGTGTCGTAGGACTGGGCGTTCAGCTCCAGCCGCGCCACGTCCTTCAGCCGCACCACCGACCCGTCCGGGTTGGCGCGCAGGATGATGTCCTCGAACTGCTTGACGTCGGTCAGCCGGCCCAGGGTCTGCAGCGTCACCTGGATCTGCTGGTTGTCCGGCATCGGCTGGGCGCCCAGGCGGCCGACGGCGGCCTGCACGTTCTGGCCCTGCACCGCGGTGACGATGTCGTTCGGGGTCAGGCCGAAGCTGGTCAACTGATCGGTGCTGTACCAGATCCGCATCGCGTAGTTCAGGGTGCCGAACAGCGACGCCTGGCCGACGCCGCTGACGCGGGCCAGCGAATCGACCACGTTGATGATCGCGTAGTTGTTCAGGAACAGCGCGTCCTGGCTCTTGTCCGGCGAATACAGGGTGACCAGCTGCAGGATCGCCGAGGACTGCTTTTTCACCGTCAGTCCCTGGGCCGTCACCTCGCTCGGCAGCTTCGGCTCGGCCAGGGCGACGCGGTTCTGGACGTTGACGGTGTTGATGTCCGGGTCGGTGCCGACGGCGAAGCTGATGGTCAGCGAGTACGAGCCGTCGCTGCCGCTGGTCGACGACATGTACAGCATGTTGTCGACGCCGTTGACCTGGGCCTCGATCGGCTGCGCCACGGTCGATTCGACCACCGCGGCGCTGGCGCCGGGATAGGCGCCGCTGACCGACACCTGCGGCGGCACGATGTCGGGGAACTGCGCGATCGGGATGCTGCGGATCGCGATCAGCCCGGCCAGGGTGATGACGATCGCGATGACGATCGCGAAGCGCGGGCGATCGACGAAGATCGAGGACAGCATCGGGTCACTTCCCCGCCGGCTTGGCCGGCGTTGCGTCGGCTGCCGCAGGGGCGGGGTTGACCTCCTGGCCCGGCCGCACCTTCTGCACGCCGTCGACGATGACGACGTCGCCGTCGTTCAGCCCCTGCTGCACCACCACGTCGGCGCCCTGGTTGGGGCCGGTGGTGATGTGCTTGGCGGCCGCCTTGTTACCCTCGCCGACCACCAGCACATAGCTGCCGGTCTGGTCGGTCAGGATCGCGCGCTGCGGGATGACCAGCGCCTCGACCGGGTCTTTCCGCTCCGCCGTCACCCGGGCGTACTGCCCGTCGGTCAGGATCCGGTTCGGGTTCTGGAACACCGCCCGCACCATCAGCGTGTCGGTGTTCTGGTCGACCTTGACGTCGGTGAAGTCGATCTTGCCGGTCTGCGGGTATTCCGACCCGTTGGCCAGGGTCAGCTTCACCACCACGTCCTGCGGCTCGACCCTGCCGGACCCGCTGGCCTGCTGCACGTCCTGGATGAAGCGGTCGCTGACCGGGAAGACGACGTAGATCGGGTCCTGGCTGACGATGGTGGCCAGCGTCCCGGTGCTCGGCCCCACCAGCGCGCCGACGCTGTAGGCCGAAATGCCGACGCGCCCGTCGAACGGCGCCTTGATGTCGGTGTAGCCGAAATTGATCTGCGCCTGCTCCAGCGCCGCCTGGTTCTGCTGCACCGATGCCACCGCCGATTTCTCCGTCGCGATGCGGTCGTCCAGCGTCGCCTGCGAGACGTTCTGGTTCTTGATCAGCTCGCGGGCCCGGTCGGTCTGCAGCTTGGCGTTGTCGGCGGTGGCCTGGGCGCTGGCCAGGTTGGCCTGGGCCTGGTCGACCGCGGCCTGGTAGGTGTCCTTCTCCAGCACGAACAGCTGCTGGCCGGCCTTCACCTCCTGGCCTTCGGTGTAGTTGCGCTGCTGCAGGAAGCCCTCGACCCGGGCCACCAGGTCCACCTTGTTCACCGCCTGGACCCGGCCGACGAAGGTGACGCCCGCGGCCACCGGCCGCTTGGCGGCGGTGACGACGCCGACGGCCGGCGGCGGCATCTGCGGCGCCTGGGCCTGCTTCTCGGAGGATTCGTTGCAGCCGGCGAGGAGGAGAAGGCCGAAGGCGATGGCGGGGGCGCGATGTCGGCGCGCAATCCAGGATCCCGTCATGATGGGCCCGTCTCCTTCGGCTTTGATCAGAATATGTGTTTATGCTCTGTTGCGCCGCAGGCGCCCAATCCCGTGCACGGTATCATTGTTTTGCTGTCGGGAAAGCATCTTGCAGATATTGCGCGAGCGGAACAGTGAGACCGACCGCGGGTTGAGCAAGCAATGAGGTCTGGAGGATTGTGATGAGGTTTCGGCCGACTCTGATCGCGCTCGCCGTGGCGGCGGTTGCGACTGCCGCTCAGGCCCAGAGCTCGCTGCTGAACGATGACCCGTTGACGCTGCCCGGCCGGTCGGCGTCGACTCCTACCCCGGCCCAGCCGCTGGTCAAGCCGGGCATCCCGTCGCGGCCGGAACAGCCGATGGCGGCGCCCGCGGCGCTCCCGGCGGCCCCTGCGGCGCCGGCCGTCCAGGATGCGGGACGCACCGTCCGGCTCGAGCAGGAGCAGGCGCATCCGAGCGGCGTGGCGATGATGCTGACCGGCATCACCTACCGGGCCGACAGCATCATCGTCTCCGCCAGCATCCTCAACCGGTCCGACCGGTCGGTCTCGCTCAACCGCGGCGGCAGCAGCCTGGTCCTGGTGGACGACAGGGGCCGCAGCCATCCCTTCGTGCCGCCGGCCGACAATCCGGAGGTCCAGGTCTCCCCGCGCTCGCGGGTGACCGCCAGCTTCGTCTTCGCCGGACCGCTCACCGGCAATACCCGGTCGATGCAGCTCTCGACCAACGGTCCGTCGGGCAGCCGCAACGACCGGTTGACCTCGGCGCCGGCCTTCCAGTTCCGCGTGCCTGTTTCCTGAGAGACTCGACCGGGTCAGATGAACAGCAGCTGGCCGTCGCGCGGCGATTCGGCCAGCAGGGTGACGACGCCGGCGATCTCGGCCGGCACCGCCAGCTCGGCTGGGGTGAGGCCAAGCGCGCGCAGCCCCATCTCGCAGGCGACGAAGCGCACGCTCAGCGCCTGGCAGGCCTCCAGCAGCTCGGTGAAGGTCGCCACCCGGCGGGCGGCGAACTCCGCCTCCTGCGCCTCGGCGCCGCCATCCAGCCGGCGCCAGCCCTCGGGCAGCAGCGCCCGCAGCGCCGGGCCGGTGAAGAACAGCGTCGCCCGGCGGTTGGTCGCGGCGGCGGCGCTGGCCAGAACCAGGGCGTAATGCACGCGGTCGAAGCGGCCGTCGAACACCACGATCGACAGCGCGCCGATTCCCGCCGGCCCCTCAGCCATGGTGATGCGACAGGTCGGTCATCGTCGGGTTGTCACCGCACAACGGGCAGTCCGGGTCGCGCGGCAGGGCGATCTCGCGCAGCCGCGCCTCCAGCGCATCGTACAGCAGCAGGCGGCCGGACAGGCCCTCGCCGATGCCCAGGATCTCCTTGATCGTCTCGATCGCCTGCATCGACCCCAGCACGCCGGGCAGCGCGCCGAACACGCCGGCCTCCGAGCAGCTCGGCACCGTGCCCGGGTCGGGCGGCGCCGGGAACAGGCAGCGGTAGCAGGGGTGCGGGTCGCCGAGATGCGCCTTGAAGGTCGATAGCTGCGCCTCGAAGCGCAGCATCGCGGCCGAGACCAGCGGCCGCTGCGCCAGGTAGCAGGCATCGTTCAGCAGGTAGCGGGTGGCGAAGTTGTCGCTGCCGTCGACCACGATGTCGAAGGCGGCCACCCGCTCCAGCGCCGAGGCCGCGGTCAGCCGCTCGGCGAAGCGCTCGACCATGACCTCGGGGTTCAGCGCCTGCAGCCGGGCGGTGGCGCTGTCGACCTTGAGCTGGCCCAGCGTGGTGGTGTCGTGCACCACCTGGCGCTGCAGGTTGGACAGCTCGACCAGGTCGTCGTCATACAGCCCGATGGTGCCGATCCCGGCGGCGGCGAGGTACAGCAGCAGGGGCGAGCCGAGGCCGCCGGCGCCGATCACCAGCACCCGGGCGGCCAGCAGCTTTTCCTGACCCTTGCCGCCGACCTCGGGCAGCAGGATGTGGCGCGCATAGCGCTTGATCTGGGCGTCGGTGAAGCTCATGGCCGGAGCATAGCCCCGCGCCCGCGGCCTGAACAGCCGGGGTAGCACGCTCGACCGCTTCGCTGCGCTGCGACGTGTCGCCCGGCTGGGACCTTGTGGCGCGTCGGGAAGTGCGTGGGCGATCGATGGAATCGTGGCATATTCTTTCCGGGCCAAGAAATAAGGCAACCGGAGTCGGGTCGGTTGCCGACGGAGAATTGTCATGGATCTCGATCCAGTCCTCCTGTCGCGGTTCCAGTTCGGCTTCGTCATGTCGTTCCACTTCCTGTTCCCGGCCTTCACCATCGGGGTGGCCAGCTGGCTGGCGGTGCTCGAGGCGCTGTGGCTGAAGACCGGGCGGGCCGAATTCCGCATCCTGTACAAGTTCTGGATCAAGATCTTCGCCGTCTCCTTCGGCGTCGGCGTGGTCACCGGCATCGTCATGACCTACCAGTTCGGCACCAATTGGAGCGAGCTGTCGCGGATCGGCGGCAGCATCCTCGGGCCGCTGCTGGGCTACGAGGTGGTGATGGCCTTCTTCCTCGAGGCCGGCTTCCTCGGCATCATGCTGTTCGGCTGGGACAAGGTGCCGCGCGCGGTCCATCTCGCCGCCACCTGCGCCGTCGCGGTCGGCACCGCGACCTCCGCCTTCTGGATCCTGTCGGCAAACTCCTTCCTGCACACCCCCGCCGGCTACGAGGTCGTGAACGGCATATTGGAGCCGACCGACTGGCTGGCCATCGTGTTCAACCCGTCCTTCCCGATCCGCTTCCTGCACACCGTCACCGCCGCCTACCTGACCACCGCCTTCGTCATCATCGGCGTCTCGGCCTGGTACCTGCTGCGCGGCCGCGCCGTGCTCGAATCGCGCCAGGCCTTCTCGATGGGGCTGTGGCTGATCGCGGTGCTGACGCCGCTGCAGATCATCCTCGGCGACCAGTCGGGGCTGGAGGTGCGGGCGCACCAGCCGGCCAAGCTGGCGGCGATCGAGGCGCATTGGCAGACCGGCGGCGACGTGCCGCTGATCCTGTTCGCCTGGCCGGACCAGGCCGGCGAGAAGAACGACTTCACGATCGAGATCCCGCATATCGGCTCGCTGATCCTGACCCACAGCTGGGGCGGGTCGGTGCAGGGGCTGAAGGATTTCCCGCCCGACCAGCGGCCGCCGGTCGCGATCGTGTTCTGGACCTTCCGGATCATGGTCGGCCTCGGCTTCCTGATGCTCGGCGCCGGGCTGCTGGGACTGGTGCTGCGGGCGACCGGCCGGCTCTACGACAGCCGCTGGTTCCAGCGCATCATGGTGGCGATGATCCCGTCCGGCTTCGCCGCCGTGATTGCCGGCTGGTACACCACCGAGATCGGGCGCCAGCCCTGGGTGGTGCAGGGCCTGCTGCGCACCGAGAACGCCCATTCGCCGGTCGGCGGCGGCAGCGTGCTGCTGTCGGTCGTCCTGTTCGTGCTGATCTACGCCATGCTGCTCGGCTCCGCCGTCTACTACATCGTCAAGCTGATCCGGATCGGGCCCGAGGCGCCGGAGGCGGACCGCGAGGAGACCGGCAAGACCCCGGCGCGGCCGTTCTCGCTGCCGGACGCATCCCTCGAGGCCGGGGAGTGACGCCATGACACCGGATGTCTGGACCATCGCCACCGTCCTGCCGCTGATCTGGGCCGCGATCGCCGCCGGCGGCGTGTTCATGTATGTGCTGATGGACGGGTTCGACCTCGGCGTCGGCATCCTCTTCCCCTGGGCGCATGGCGAGGAGGACCGCGACCTGATGATGAACTCGGTCGCGCCGATCTGGGACGGCAACGAGACCTGGCTGGTGCTCGGCGGCGTCATCCTGATGGCGGCCTTCCCGGCGGCCTTCGCGATCATCCTGCCGGCGGTGTACCTGCCGATCACCTTCATGGTGATGGGGCTGATCTTCCGCGGCGTCGCCTTCGAGTTCCGGTTCAAGGCCCATACCAGCAAATGGCTGTGGACCGTGGCCTTCGCCGGCGGCAGCCTGTTCGCCACCTTCTTCCAGGGCGTGGTGCTGGGCACCTTCGTCCAGGGCTTCCCGCTGGCTGGCGGGCACTATGCCGGCGGCGCCCTCCACTGGCTTTCGCCCTTCAGCCTGATGACCGGCGTGGCGCTGGTGTTCGGCTACGGCCTGATCGGCGCCGGCTGGCTGGTGATGAAGACCGAAGGCCCGCTGCAGGCCTGGGCCCGCCGCGCCATGGCCCGGCTGCTGCTCGCGGTGCTGTTCTTCATGGCCGTGGTCAGCCTGTGGGTGCCCCTGCTCGACCAGGCCATCAGCCAGCGCTGGTTCACCTGGCCCAACATCGCCTGGTTCGCGCCGGTGCCGATCCTGGTGGTGCTGTTCGCCTGGCGGCTGTGGCTGTCGCTGCAGCGCGGGTCCGACTACGGGCCGTTCCTGTACACCATGGCGCTGTTCGTGCTCGGCTACACCGGCTTGGCGATCAGCCTGTTCCCCAAGGTGGTGCCGCCCGACCTGACCCTCTGGGACGTCGCCGCGCCGGCCTCGTCGCAGCTGTTCCTGCTGGTCGGCGTGCTGTTCCTGATCCCGGTGATCCTGGTCTACACCACCTATTCCTACTGGGTGTTCCGCGGCAAGGTCCGCCCCGGCGAGGGCTATGATCACTGAGCCATGGGCGCGGCAGGGCGATCCGGGGTAGTCTCCGCGCCAACACGCCTTTCAGGAGAATCGCCATGGCCGGATCGGGCTACCGCAAGGACCGCATCGGCAACCACAAGCTGCACCCCGAGACGCTGATGCTCGGCTATGGCTACGACCCGACCCTGTCCGAGGGCGCGGTCAAGCAGCCGGTGTTCCTGACCTCGACCTTCGTCTTCAAATCGGCCGAGGATGGGCGCGACTTCTTCGACTACACCGCCGGCCGGCGCGAGCCGAAGCCGGGCGTCGATGCCGGGCTGGTCTACACCCGCTTCAACCACCCCAACAGCGAGATCGTCGAGGACCGGCTGGCGATCTATGAGGGCGCCGAGGCGGCGGGCATCTTCTCCAGCGGCATGTCGGCGATCGCCACGACGCTGCTGGCCTTCGCCCGGCCGGGCGACGTGATCCTGCACAGCCAGCCGCTCTACGGCGGCACCGAGACCCTGATCGCGCGCACGCTGTCGCCGTTCCAGATCGGCGCGGTCGGCTTCCCGGACGGGGTCGACGGCGGCGTGATCCGCAAGGCGGCGGACGAGGCGGTGGCCAAGGGCCGGGTCTCGGTGATCCTGGTCGAATCGCCGTCGAACCCGCTCAACACCCTGGTCGATCTCGAGCTGGTGCGCGCCGTGGCCGACGAGATCGGGGCGAAGCAGGGCCACACCCCGGTGGTGGTCTGCGACAATACCCTGCTGGGCCCGATCTTCCAGAAGCCGATCCGGCACGGCACCGACATCGTGGTCTATTCCCTGACCAAATATGTCGGCGGCCACAGCGACCTGGTGGCCGGCGCGGTCCTCGGCCGGCGCGACCAGATCCGCCAGGTCAAGCTGCTGCGCGGCGCCATCGGCACCCAGCTCGACCCGCATTCGGCCTGGATGATCGCGCGGTCGCTGGAGACGCTGTCGCTGCGCATGACCGCGGCCTGCCGCAACGCCGAGACCGTGACCCGGTTCCTGGCCGAGCATCCGCAGGTCGCCGCGGTCTACTACCCGGCGCTGCTGCCGGAGGGCAGCCCGGAGCGGGCGGTGTTCGACCGGCAATGCACCGGCGCCGGCACCACCTTCTCCTTCGACATCAAGGGCGGCGAGGCCGAGGCCTTCCGCTTCCTCAACGCGCTGCGCATCTTCAAGCTTGCGGTCAGCCTCGGCGGCACCGAATCCCTGGTCTGCCACCCGGCGACCACGGTGCATTCCGGCGTGCCGAAGGAAACGCGGGAGCGGATCGGCATCTCCGACGCCACCATCCGCGTCTCGATCGGCATCGAGCATGTCGAGGACCTGGTCGCCGACCTGACCCAGGCCCTGGCCGCCAGCGCAGGCTGACCTCCGCCACGCGTCGGACGAGGTCCGATTGCCTCGCCCGCTCGCAAGATCTTTTCGGAACGCCGCGACCCGCTCTTCCTTAGTCCCCCCTCCCCTTGCGGGAGGGGGTTAGGGGGAGGGGTTTGGCGCTCGCCCCCGTCTGCACACGAAGGCCGTCGACGAAGACATCCAGCAGCTTCAGCACGGTTCGCTGCCAGCCGGGCTGGTCGTGCATGTAGCACATGCCCACGAGCGCGCGCAGGAGGTCCTCGGCGCCGATATCGGGGCGGATCTCGCCGGCCGAGACGGCTTGGTCCAGCAGCGTGCCGACGGCTTTGGTCAGGCGATCGAATGTGTAGGCATAGAGCTCTGACCGGCCATGCGCGGCAAGCGCCAGCGCCGCCAGCATGCCCTTCTTCGTCGCGACCAGGTCGACATTGGATCTGAGCCAGGAGCGCAACGCATCGACAGGCGCCGCCTCTCCCTTCAACTGCTCGGCCAATGCCCCGAGCTGCTCCACCTCGCGTCGATAGACAGCCTCGAACAAGGCGTCACGGGTCGGGAAGTGCCGGTACAGGGTGCCGATGCCGACCCCGGCCTGCCTTGCCACGGCCTCGAGGCTGGCTCCCGGTCCGCCGGCGCTGAACACGGCCTTCGCAGCTTCCAGCACGCGCTCGCGATTGCGAGCCGCGTCGGCGCGCGGCTTGCGGGTGGTCTTTGCCGAGTTCTCTTCCATATTCCTCGTCCGGGCGCCCTTCCTGCTTGAAAAGCGGAGGGTGCCTCCGTATATTATCCGAACGGACGCGCCTTCGAAACGCCCTGTCGATCAAGGCGGGGCGCCTAGTGTCCTCATAGCACGCGAAACCGGCCGTTCCGGCCCCCCGCGCGTCTGGTGCGGCCGCCATGTCTTCGACGATATCACCGATCGGAGTCCTGCATGAGTTTCTCGATCAGCCTCACCGTGAATGGTGCGCGGCACGACATCGAGCTGGATGATCCGCGGGTCACCCTGCTCGATCTTCTGCGCGAACGCCTCGACCTGACCGGCACGAAGAAGGGCTGCGACCGCGGCCAGTGCGGTGCCTGCACGGTGCTGGCCGACGGCCGCCGCATCAATTCGTGCCTGGCGCTCGCGGTCAGCCATGACGGGGCCGACATCCTCACGATCGAGGGCGTCGCCCATGGCGACGAGCTTCATCCGGTCCAGGCGGCCTTCATCGCCCATGACGGCTTCCAGTGCGGCTTCTGCACGCCGGGGCAGATCATGAGCGCCATCGGCCTGCTCGCGGAAGGCCAGGCCGGCGACGACCCCGAACGCATCCGCGAAGGCATGAGCGGCAATCTCTGCCGATGCGCGGCCTATGCCGGGATCACGGAAGCGGTGCTGGAAGCGCAGAGAAAGCTGGCCGAAGCCGGCCGGAGGGATGCCGCGTGAACACCTTCGAATACGTCAGGCCCACCACGATCTCCGACGCCGTCGCGGCCGCGGCCGAGCCGGGGGCCGCCTATTTCGCGGCCGGCACGAACCTGCTCGACCTGATGAAGGGCGGCGTCTCCCGTCCCGGCCGTCTCGTCGACATCACGCGCCTGCCGGGGCTCGACGGCATCGAAGCCTTGCCGGATGGGGGAATTCGCATCGGCGCCCTGGTGCGCAATGCCGACCTCGCCCACGACCCGGGTTTCGCCCGGAGCTATCCGGCGGTGGCGGAAGCGTTGTTGTCCGGGGCCTCGGCGCAGCTCCGCAATGCCGCGACGGTCGGCGGCAACCTGCTGCAGCGGACGCGCTGCGCGTATTTCTATGACACCGCCAGTGCCTGCAACAGGCGCGAGCCGGGTGCGGGCTGCGACGCCCGTGACGGCGAGAACCGGCTGCATGCCGTGCTCGGCTGGAGCGACGGCTGCATCGCCACCCACCCTTCCGACTTCTGCGTGCCGCTCGTCGCACTGGATGCCGTGGCGGAGATCGAGGGCAGGGACGGCCGGCGCGAGATCGCCGTCGAGGAGCTCCATCGGCTGCCGGGTACGACGCCCGATCGCGAGACCGCGCTCGATCCGGGCGACCTGATCGTCGCCATCCGCCTGCCGGCGACAGCCGCCGCATTCTCCGCTCATGCCCGCTATCTCAAAGTGCGCGAACGCACCTCCTATGCCTTCGCCGTCGTCTCCGCGGCGGCGGCGCTCCGGATCGAGGACGGCATGATCCGGGAGGCCCGGCTCGCGCTCGGCGGCGTGGCGGCCAAGCCATGGCGCGCCCGGGCGGCGGAGGCTGTCCTCGCCGGCGCCAGGCCGGGCGCGGCTGCCTTCCACCAAGCCGCGGAGGCGGCCCTGGCCGATGCCAGTCCGTCGGGCGACAACGCCTACAAGATCGAGCTCGCGCGCCGGGTTCTCATCCGGACCCTGACGCTCGCCGCGGCCGGCACGCCCGAGCGCCTTCCCGCGCTTCCGGCCTCCCCGTTCTCCTCCGCTCCCGGAGCGCGCCACGATGACTGAGATCCGCCCCACAGCCGGCCCCGCCCATGCGCGCCACGGCTCCAGCATCGGCCAGCCGCTGACGCGCCGCGACGGCATCCTGAAGGTCACTGGGGCGGCCCGTTACGCCGCCGACAACCACCCGGCGGGAATGCTGTACGCGGTGCTTGCGGTCAGCCGCATCGCCCGCGGCCGGGTGACGGCCCTCGACGTCGATGCGGCCAAGGGCCATCCGGGCGTCATCGAGGTCATGACTCCCGGAAACCGGCCGCCGCTGGCGACGGATCCGGACGAGAAGTCGAACCCGTTCATGTTCCGGATCGACGTCCTGCAGAATGACCTGGTGCGCTACGCCAACCAGCCGATCGCGGTGGTGATCGCCGAGACGCTGGAGGCCGCGACGGAGGGCGCGACGCTGCTGTCGCCGCAATACGAGATCCTGCCGCCACGGGTCGGGCTCGACGCCGGCGAGAGCTTCGTGCCGCCGGCCGTCGGCGTCGGCAATCCGGCCCAGGTGGAACGGGGCGAGGTCGAGGCCGCCCTCGCCGGTTCGCCGAACCGCGTCGAGGCGACTTACGAGACGCCCGACCAGTATCACAATGCCATGGAGCCGCACGCCATCGTCGCCGCCTGGGACGGCGATGCCCTGTCGATCGACACGCCGAGCCAGGGGCTGGCGATGGCCCAGGGGCGGATCGCGGGGCTGTTCGGCATCCCGCCCGAGAAGATCCACATCCGCAGCCCCTTCCTCGGCGGCGGCTTCGGTTCCAAGGGCCTGGTCTCCGGTCCGCAGATCCTCGGCATCCTGGCGGCCCGGCTGGTCGGCCGGCCGGTCAAGCTGGTGCTCCGCCGCGAGCAGATGTACGGGCCGGTCGGCCATCGCGCGCCCTCGCGCCAGACGCTGCGGATCGGCCTCGACGGCGAAGGCCGGATCACCGCGCTTGCCCATCACGCGAAGGTGACGTCGAGCAGCTTCGACGATTTCTTCGAGCCGGCAGCCGACGCCTCGCACACGCTCTACGCCAGCCCGGCCATCGCCACCTCGCACGAGGTGGTCCGCGTCGACACCGGCACGCCGCTGTTCATGCGGGCGCCCGGCGAAGCCACCGGCTCGATCGCGCTGGAAAGCGCGATCGACGAGGCGGCCTGGGCCTCCGGGATGGACCCGCTGACGTTCCGGCTGAAGAACTACGCCGAGGTCGAGCCGATCTCCGGCAAGCCCTTCTCCTCCAAGGCTCTGCGCGAATGCTATGCGGAGGGGGCGGCGCGTTTCGGCTGGTCGGGACGGCCGCTCGCGCCGCGGCAGATGCGGGACGAGGCCGGCTTCCTCGTCGGCTGGGGCATGGGCACCGCGACCTTCCCGGCGCTGATGTTCCAGGCCCAGGCCCGCGCCGTGCTGCGGCGCGACGGAACCGGCGTGATGGAGACCGGCGCCCAGGACATGGGGCAGGGCGCCTGGACCGCGCTGGCCCAGATCGCGGCCGACGGCCTCGGGCTCGACCTCGAGCAGGTGGAGTTCAGGGCCGGCTCATCCGATCTCCCGGATGCCGGCATCGCCGGCGGCTCGGCCCACACCGCCACGGCCGGGATGGCGATCCATGGCGCCGGCGCCGATGTCATCGCCAAGCTGACCGATCTGGCGACGGGCGATCAGCGTTCGCCCCTGTTCGGGGCGGGGAATGCCGGGGTGCTGGCGCGAAGCGGCCGCCTGTTCCGCCGCGACGACGAAAGCCGGAGCGAGAGCTATGTCGACATTCTCGCCCGCGCCGGGCTGGCCGAGCTGGAAGGTCGCGGCCGGAGCGCCGCGGACCCCGCGGCTCAGTCGGCCTATGCGATGCATGCGCACGGGGCGGTCTTTGCCGAGGTCAAGGTCGACCCGGATCTCGGCCAGGTCCGCGTCACCCGCCTCGTCGGCGCCTTCGCGGCGGGACGGATCATCAACCCGCGCCTCGTGCGCAGCCAGTACTATGGCGGCATGATCTGGGGCGTGTCCTTCGCGCTGCATGAGGAGGCGGTGATGGACCGGCGCTCCGGCCGCATCCTGAACGCCGATCTCGCCGAGTACCACGTCCCGGTGAATGCCGACGTGCCGTCCATCGATGCCCTGATGATCGAGGAGCACGATCCCCATGTGAACGCCCTGGGCATCAAGGGGGTCGGGGAGATCGGCATCACCGGCACCGCCGGCGCCGTGGCGAACGCGGTCTGGCACGCCACGGGAACGCGTGTCCGCCGCTTCCCGATCAGGCTGCATGACCTGCTGACGCCGGCATCGGACTAGCTCGCCGGGCAAGCGCAAGACCCTTGGCGGCGTGGATGATGGCATGGCGGCGCGAATGATCGGAGCGATCCGCGCCGCCCTGCCGGCATGAGGAGCGGGCGGCGCGGCATCCGCGCATGCTGGCCCGGGGCGGCCGACCCTCACCTGGTCTCGTTGCGCAAGTCCGATCCCGGTTTCCGTCCCGTCAAACGAGCTGCGCCAGCCCCGAATATCCGACATAGAGTCCGACCAGGATGATGATCGCGCTCGCCATGTAGGGCAGCTTGGTCATCACGACCTCGAAGCCCGGCCACCGGTTCGTGGCGTGACGGACGCCCCAGGCTGCGACCGTCCCGGAGGCGAGCAGCGTCAGCGCCAGGCCGACGCTGAAGCACAGGACCAGCACAATGCCCAGCCAGAACTTCTGCAGCTGAAGGCAGAGCAGCAGCACCGTGACCGCGGCCGGGCAGGGGATCAGCCCGCCGGTCAGGCCGAACAGGGCGATCTGCCCGGTGGTCACCTTGCGGCCGGCGAAGCGGTGGCGGATCTGCTCGGCATGGGCGCGGGCATGGGCATCCTCGGCGTCGAGCCCGGCGAAGTCGCGTGCGTGCTCATGGCTGCCGTGGCTGTGCCCATGCCCATGATCGTGGTCCCCATGGTCGTGCCCGTGACCATGAGAATGATGGTGAGCGTGCCCGTGATCGTCCTCGACGAAGCGCACCGGATAGGTGTGGGCATGGTCGCCATGGGCGATGGCGACGGTGGCGACGAATTCATGCGGCTCCGGAATCACGTCGACGGATTCGAGGTGGGTCGCCCGGTTGGCCAGCTCGAACACCTGCCGCGCGCCGTCCGGCCGCAGGGTTTCGACCACCACCGAGTCGCCGGCCGGGATCGGCGCCGTCTTGCCGCGGTTGTCGCGGAACCGCAGCTGGAACCGCGGCGACACGCCGTCCTCCTGGATCGACAGCTCGACCAGCCCGGGCCCCGTGTCGATCCGGTGCCACCCGGCCGAGGGTGAGGTCAGGGCGCGCTGGTCATGCCAGGTCCGGTAGGCCATCCACAGCGCCACGCCGATGATGATCACCGCGGAGCCGAACTGGAAATAGGGTTCGGTCGTCTCGGCGCCCCATTGCGGGCCGTAGGTCAGCGCCAGCAGGGCGACGAGCCAGACGATCGCGGTGTGCGAGATCGTCGCCGTGATCGCCAGCAGCGCCGCCTGCCAGAAGGTGCCGCGGATGGCGACGATGAAGGCCGCCATCATGGTCTTGGAATGGCCGGGCTCCAGCCCGTGCAGGGCGCCGAGCAGGATGGCGCTGGGGACGAACAGCCAAGCCGCGGTGGCACTCTGCTGGACCAATTCTGCGAAGGGGGTCATGGGTGAACCTGTGGCACCGGGTTGGCATCTCCTTCGTTCATATACTATAGGGGGGTATAGAATACGACCCTCGGTCGATCAGGCTTCGTGCAGTGCCGCATTGCAGGGGCACTGCCTCGACGATCGCGGTAGAGTGCGCGGAGCGACGAGAGTGTCAGGAGATCACAGCATGGCCGCCCGGAAGTCCCCCGCGACCGCCGAGACCGTCAGCGCGGCCCCGGTTGAGGCCAGCCACGGGCTGCACCACTCCCACAAGGATGTGGTGGCGCGCATGAACCGGGCCGCCGGTCAGATCCGGAACATCGTCGCCATGATCGAGGCGCAGCGGAGCTGCCTCGACATTGCCCAACAGATGCATGCGGTCGAGGCAGCGGTCGGCGCCGCAAAGAAGACGCTGATCAAGGACCATATCGACCACTGCTTGGATGCCGCCGCGGACGTGACCGGCCCGGGGCGCCGCGCGGCGATGGCGGAGTTCAAGGAGATCACGAAGTATCTCTGACGATCGCCCAGGGCTACGGGTCATCTCTCGATCTGATGCTAGAACCGGCAGCGGCAAGGTGTTCCTGCAGAAGAGTTCGGCGAGGGCGAGTCCGACCGGGTCATGCTCTCAAACCAAGGTGTAGGCCAACGCAACGAATAGAGTGGGACGAAAGTCGTTGGTGCGATGGTGATGGCGATCGGGAACCCCTAGCATCTCGGCAGTAACGAGGGCTCGCCGCCAGGCACTGGTCCAGACGCTCCGGTATCGGGCACGGTCAACCCGTTGCAAAGTCTCGTTGTGAGCGAGAATCGGTGCATGCCGTGCGGAAGATCCCTTTGCAGGTTGCGCCACGCTCAAGTCAGGACACGCAACTCGCCAAAGCCCGGCTGCTCTTCAAAGAGGTCAAGGCATGTGTCTGGAATCCGGCACGTCGACGGTGATGAGCAGACGTGGGTCTCTTCAGGAGCGGGCCCTCGTCATCGCTTTCGCAGCCCTAGCCTCCGGTTCTCTGATGGAAGTGCCAGCATTCGCGCAGACGGCACCGGCAGATGCCTCCGGCGCGGTCTCCGCAGCCGACACTTCACAATCTGGTGACGGTCTGGGGGATCGCGACACCCTGTTGGGGGATCTTGGAGGTGTCCGGTCCCGCCTGGAGGACACCGGCATCGTGTTGAAGGCGCAGGAGACGAGCGAGGTCCTGGGTAACGTCACTGGTGGGATCCGCCAGGGCGCAATCTATGAAGGCTCAACCCTTGCCACACTCTCTATCGACACGGAGAGGTTCCTAGGCTTCGGGGGCGGCACGTTCACCGTCAGCGGCTTGCAGATCCATGGGAAGGGACTGAGCGCCAATAATCTGGACAATCTGAACGTCGCCAGCAGCATTGAAGCGAAGCCGTCCACCCGCCTTTTCGAGCTGTGGTACGAGCAGTCCATCCTCAGCGGCAGGGCGTCAATCCGCATCGGCCAGCAGGCGGCAGATCAAGAATTCTCCGTCAGCCAATTCGGGGCGCTCTTCCTCAACTCGGGCTTCGGCTGGGCGACGCTGACAGCGAACGACCTGCCATCCGGGGGGCCGGCCTACCCCTTCGCGACGCCGGGGGTGCGCCTGAAAATTCAGCCATCGGACGAGCTGGTGGTGCTGGTCGGTCTCTACAATGGCGATCCGGCGGACAATGGCTCCGGCACTTCGTTCCGTGTCGACAATGGCGCCTTCCTGATTGGAGAAGTCCAATACTCTATCAATGGCTCCGAGGATGATGCCGGCCTGCCCGGCACCTATAAGGTGGGCGCCTGGTACAATTCGAATTCGTTCCCTGATCAACGCTTCGGGGCCGGCGACAAGTCTCTGGCCAATCCAGAAAGCGACGACGTGCCGCTGCTGCATCGCGGAGACTGGGGCATCTACGCTCTCGCGGACCAGATGATCTATCGAGTGCCGGGGACGAAGGATCAAGGGCTCGGTCTGTTCGGCCGCATCATGGTGGCGCCAAGCGATCGGAACGAGATCAGTTTCTACTTCAATGCCGGCGCTACATACAAAGGGCTGGTTACAGGCCGTCCCGATGATACGGCCGGCATCGGCGTCATCTATGCCCGGATCGGCAACGCGGCGAGGAATCGCGATGAGGACACCGTCGCCTTTTCGGGCGCGGCACGCCCGATCCGCGACGCAGAGACTGTGTTCGAGGTCACTTATCAGGCGCAAATCACGCCATGGTGGGCATTGCAGCCCGACTTCCAATATGTCTTCAGCCCGGGCGGCGGCATTCCAGATCCAGGCGAACCGTCAAAACGGATTGGCAATGCAGCCGTTCTTGGCCTCCGCACAACCATCACGTTCTAGACGTGGGCGCTGATACTCGGCGGGCTCGCCACCGAGGTATCTCGGCATCATCGCTGCGTTCCTATTCGATTGACCAGACCGCTCTGCCGACAGCGGGATGGTTTTCAGGGGCAACGGCGTTGCTCAGGCAACCCCGGGACTGCGTCAGGCCGCGCTCAGCCGCTCAGCCACGAGGCGGGCGATCTCGGCCGGTGCCTGGTTCGGAATGGCGAAGACCGAGCTGACGTTGATCTCGCACAGCACATAGGTGTCCTCGCCCGCCGCCGTGCGGGGACCGTAGAGGAAGTCCGCGTCCCAGATGATCGGCAGTGACGCCCGGTCGATGCCGAGAACCTCCATCATCTGCGGCGTCCATTCGGTTTCCATCTTGGCCCTGAGCGTCTGGAACGGCTCTGCCGAAGCCGGGTGCATGGTGCGCGGGCCCGGCTGTGCTGCTTCGCTGTCCGGCCCTTCGGGCGGCGGCGGGATCAGCGCCTTGATCAGCTGATGGCCGAAGCCGACGACCCTGTCGCCGCCCATGTAGCAGCGGATCATGCCGTCCGGCAGGCGCGGCTGGAACGGCTGGTCCAAAATGCAGCCGTCGTCGACCAGATAGCTCTCGCAGCGCGCCATGAACTCCGCCAGGCCGAGTTCCTCCGGCACGCTGCCGCGCTGCGCGTGCAGCACCCGCACCATCGCGGCGCCGCCAGCGAGCGGCTCGATCGCCTCGACCTTCCACACCCCCTGGCCGGCATTGCCGCGGTTCCGCTTCAGCACGCGCGGCCCTTCGGTTCGCAGCCGCCGCGGAAACTCCTCCCGGAACGCCTGGAGCGAGCGATAGAGGTGGGTGTCGGTGCCCCAGCCGAGATGCCGGGTGCGATGAAGGATCTCCTTCACGCCCATCTTCAGGATCACATCCGGATGCGCGCTCACCCAAGGACCCTTCGCCGCGACCTCGCGCAGCAGGGCGTCGAGCGCCACGCGGCTTTTCCCGTCGTCCAGCGGATTGACCCAGACCAGGACCGCATCGGCGGTCAGGAGCTGGTCGCGCATCTCGCCCGCGAACGCCTCGTCATAGACGGCCGGCTCGGCGTCGATGCCGATCGCGGCGAGCTCCTCGAACACACGATGATAGCGGTTGTTCTGCGGCGTCGCCGTCCGCCGCGCCTCGCGATCGCCTCGCCAGACCACGGCCACCTTCGGCGCCTTGTGCATCGTCTTCACTCCTGAGATGGCCGGTCGGTCAGACGACCCCCACGGCGAAATGCAGTACGATGCTCGCGGCCGAGCAGACCGCCAGGGTCCACATCACGCCGAGCTTGAGCCGGAACAGGCAGAGGCCAGCGACCGCCGCCAGCGCCAGGGCCCAAAGGTCGATGCTGCCCGGCACCGGCGCGGCGAACGACATCCCCAGCCCTTCCACCGGGACCGTCTGGCGGAACAGGACATGCAGCGCGAACCAGACCGCCAGGTTCGCCACCACGCCGACGATGGCGGCCGTGACCGCCGACAGCGCGCCGGACAGCTTCCGGTTCTCCTGGAGCCGCTCGATCAGGGGCGCGCCCAGGAAGACGAACATGAAGCACGGCAGGAACGTCACCCAGACGGTCAGCACCGATGCGACCACGCCGCCTGAAATGCCCGAGAGGCTGCCGGGCGCGCGATAGCCGGCCAGGAAACCGACGAACTGCAGCACCAGGATCAGCGGCCCGGGCGTCGTCTCGGCGAGGCCGAGCCCGGTCAGCATCTCCGGCGCGCCCAGCCAATGGTAGCTCTGGACCGCCTCCTGGGCGACATAGGCCAGGACGGCATAGGCGCCGCCGAAGGTCACGACCGCCATCTTCGAGAAGAACCACGCGACATCGGCGTAGACGCCGCCGACACGCAGCAGGGCGGCCACGGGCAGCAGCCAGAGCGCAGCGCAGATGAGGCCCGCAACGAGCGCGCCTCGCGCCAGGCGATTGGCGCGGCCCGGATCGGCGGCGAGCACGGCGTCGAGCAGGGCTGGCGGCCCATCCTTGGCCTTCCCGTGCGCCCCGCCGGCGAAGTGGCGGGGAGCCAGAATCCCGATCAGACCCGCTGCCAGCACGACGATCGGAAACGGCACGTTGAACAGGAACAGCGCGATGAACGAGGCGCCGGCGAGCGCCCAGGCCACGCGGCCCTTCAAGGCCCGGCGCCCGATCCGGAGAACGGCCTCGAGGACCAGCAGCAGGACGGCGCTCTTCAGCCCGAAGAACAGCGCGGCGATGAGCGGGACCGCGCCGAGCGTGGCGTAGATCGCCGACAGCGCCAGCATGACCACGGCGCCCGGGATGACGAACAGCAGGCCGGCGATGACGCCGCCGCTCGGCCCGTGCATCAGCCAGCCGAGATAGACGGCGAGCTGCTGCGCCTCGGGCCCCGGCAGCAGGTTGCAGAAGTTCAGGGCGTGCAGGAAGCGCCGGTCGCTCACCCAGTTGCGCTCGTCGACGACCTCACGGTGCAGCAGCGCGATCTGGCCGGCGGGGCCGCCGAACGACAGGCAGCCGATCTTGAGCCAGACGCGGGTGGCTTCGCCGAGCGTCGGCAGCGGCGGCACCGCAGCCGGGCCGCCGACGGTCGTCTCGGTGGCGCTCGTGACCTCGCGGTCCGGCGCCAGCATTCTGTCGACCATCGGCGGCTCCCCGCGGATCACCCGCGCTTGGTGCGGAAATACTGGTAGAGGTTGTCGAAGATCGGCGCGCCCTGGGCGACCCGCTGCTCGTCGTCCTTGTTCGCCATGGCGACGCCGGCGATCAGATGGCCGATGCCGATGGCTTCCTCGCGCCCGAACTTGCCGTCCTTCAGGTCGATGTCGTGGACGATCTCCGCGATCGACTGCAGCGCCGGATCGATGAGCCCGGCGCGGCCCAGCAGCACCTCAAAGCTGCAGCGGTCACCCTCATGGGTGATCTCGCCGTCGAACATGTCGAAGCGCAGCTCGCCCGGCTTCGGGACATAGTCCTTGCCCGGCACGAAGCGGATCACCGCGTCGGGATCGATGAAGCGGCGGATCAGCCAGGCGCAGGCGATGCGGTCGACATGCACCCCCTGGCGCGTGACCCAGACCCGCCCGATGAGGTTCGTCGCCGCCTGCGGCTGTTCCTCGGTCATGTCCTTGTCCTCCGTGATCCGGGCCTCGAGGCCCGCGATCAGGCTTTCTGCCGAGAGGCGGCCGGTGGCGCCGAAAAAGTCGATCGCCGCGATCTCCATCAGCCGCTTGCGCAGGCGCCTGACCTGCCCGGGCAGCTCGGCGGTTTCATCCTGGGCGGTGGTCGCGACCAGCTTGGCCGAGAGGGCGCGCGCGTCCTTGATGAGCGCGTCGTAGTCCTCGTCCCGCGCGGCGTCGAACAGCGCCCGCACCTGGCCGTCGGACAGGCCGTCGACCAGCCGCGCCTCGCACACCATCGCCTCGCCGCCGCCCTCCACGATCTCCTTCAGCAGCCACTCGAAATCCTCCTGCGTCTCGGCATTCGCCGGCAGGGCATAGACGGTGTTCTTCACGGCCACGGCGCCGATGCCCTGCAGCCGGCGCCAGATCTTCACCCGGAAATAGGCCGGCTTGGTCGGCAGCTGGTGGATCAGCAGCAGCCACCGCTGCTCGGCCGGGCGCGCATCGTCAGTCATATTAATACCGTATCATTGGCATTATAAATTGCAACACTTGTATCATATTTTAATCGAGCGTAGCGTCCCGGACCTGAACGATGTGCCGCGCTGGAGGACGTCATGCCCCACCGGATCGTGCCTCTGCCGTTCAAGCCGCCCCGCCTCGACGGCCTGTCCGAACGGCTGCTGGCCAGCCACTACGAGAACAACTACGGCGGCGCCGTCCGCCGCCTGAACGCGATCGAAACCCGGCTCCAGGGCCTCGACTGGACCACGGCGGCGGTGTTCGAGATCAGCGGGCTGAAGCGGGAGGAGCTGGTCGCCGCCAACTCGATGATCCTGCACGAGGTGTATTTCGACGGGCTCGGTGGGTCCGGCGACGCCGAAGGCGATCTTGCCAGCGCGCTGGAGCGCGACTTCGGCAGCGTTGCCGGATGGCGCTCGGCCTTCGCGGCCTGCGCCAAGGCCCAGGCCGGCGGCTCCGGCTGGACCCTGCTGACCTGGTCGGAGCGGCACGGCCGGCTGGTGATCCAGTGGGCTGCCGACCACACGAACTGCCTCGCCGGGGGCGTGCCCATCCTGGCGCTCGACATGTACGAGCACGCCTACCACCTCGATTTCGGCGCCAAGGCCGGCGCCTATGTCGACGCCTTCATGAAGAACATCCATTGGCAGCGGGTCGCCGCGCGCTTCGGCCGTGCGTCGGGGCATCGGACGCCTGTCGAACCCGTGCGGGCCGAGGATGGTGCCGTCGCGCCCGAAGACCTGCGGGCGCGGCTCGAGCGCGGCGAGGACCTGGTCCTGCTCGACATCTGTCTCGCCGACGACATGGCCAAGCGCAGCGACATGCTGCCGGGCGCGCAGATCCGGGCGCCGGAGCGGATCGTCGAATGGGCGGGCGATCTGCCGCGGGACCGGCCGGTGATCGCCTATTGCGTCTACGGCTTCCAGGTCAGCGGCAATGCCGTCGCCGAGCTGCGCCGCCGCGGCTTCGACGCCCGCAACCTCGCCGGCGGCATCGCCGCCTGGCATGCGATCGGCGGGCCGACCGTGCCCCTGACCGCAATCGAAGGGAGATGACGATGAAATGGGTCACGCGCGAACATCCGAAGATCGACCGGATCGCCTGCCCCTGGCTGGTCGCCCGGTTCATCGACGAGGCGCCCGAGTTTCTCTACGTGCCGCCCGAGCGGGTTCTGGACACGGCCCGGGAGACCGGCGCCATCCCCTATGACGTGCCCGATGTCGAGCTCAGCCATGTCGGTGAGCAGTGCAGCTTCGACGCCTTCCTGGAGAAGTACCGGCTCGACGACCCGGCGCTGCGGCAGCTCGCCGTGATCGTCCGCGGCGCCGACACCTCGCGGCACGACCTGACGCCGCAATCGGCCGGGCTGTTCGCCATCTCGCTCGGCCTGTCCGCCAACTTCCCCGACGACCACGAGATGCTGAAGCACGGGCTGGTCGTCTACGACGCACTCTACACCTGGTGCCGGAACCTCCAGGCCGAGACGCACAGCTGGAAACCGAAGACCTGAGATCCGAAGGCGGGACTGCAGCAAAGGAGCTGAGTCATGCGCCGCGCATCGGAGGCAAAGCCAGTAAACACAATGTGCAATTGTATTAATCGGCAACTGCGTTCATGCTACGTTCCATGGACAAGGCGCAGACCGATCGGATGTCGGAGGCCCCGGCCACTCCCCAGGAGGAGCGGGCGGCGCGGCATCTGCGCATGCTGGCCCGGGCGGCCGAGATCCAGATGGAGATCATGGAGGCGACCCGCACCGAGGCGGTCGAGGCACCGCAGCCCGGTGCCGATTATTGCAAGCGGATCGCCGTCGTCGCCAAGTCGCTGCGGCAGACCCTGCTGCTGGAGGACAAGTTCGCCAATCATCGCGATGAGCGGCGCAAGGCCGCGGCCAAGCGCGAATCGGCGCAGGAGGATTGGCACGACCTGCGGGTGAAGCTGGCGATGCTGGCGGCCGCCTATGAAGTGTCGGAGGACGATGAGGAGGTCGACCGCCGCGTCGCCGAGGTCTGCGAGCGGGTCGAGCGGCCGGAGGTGGCCGAGTTGATCGCAGCCAGCCGGCCGGAGGTCGCGGTGGCGGCCCTGTGCCGGCGCTGGGGCTTCCCGCCGGAGGTGGAGCGCTGGCTGGAGATGGCCGACGAGGCCATGGAGCATTACGGCTTCATCCCGCCGGAAGACGGCGAGGACGATGAGGATGATCCCTCCGAGGATCCGCCCGAGCCTCGCTCGGCCGGCGTGGGCCGCCGCAAGCCGAGGCCGTCTGACACCGGGTGACCGCGCGGACCGTTACGAGATCTCGTTGATCGTAGAGAGCCGATTGTTTTGCCTCTCCCGCTTGCGGGAGAGGTCGGAGGCGCTTGCGCCTCCGGGTGAGGGGGTTTTGCCGAGGCCGGAGCCCGCCCTCACCCGGTCTCGCTGCGCGAGCCCGACCTCTCCCGCCAAGCGGGAGAGGTAACGCAAAGGCGGCAGCCCTGGCCATCCTGTGCAGATGGATATTGGGTTGCGCGGGCGAACCTCAGGCCCCTCACCCGGCCTCGGCCGGATCCTCTTCGAACAGGCCGGTCGGCAGCCCGTCGATGCTGCGGGTGTTCTTCTGCCGGCGATAGGCCTCCAGCCCCTCCTGCTTCTCCTTCGCCTCGGCCCAGCGGGCCAGGGTCGGGCGTTCGCCGGCATGGTCGAACAGCGGCACGCCGAAGCCGCAGGAGGTCTGCACCAGGTCGATGTCGAGCCAAATCATCTGCCGGGCGCCGAGCGGCTCCGCGCCGCCATATTCCGCCGCCAGCAGGCGGGCATAGTCCGGGCCGCCGCGGCGCAGCACCCGGCCGGCGCCGTACAGCCGCAGGATCATCGGCGCGCCCTCGAAGGCGCAGAACATCAGGGTCAGCCGGCCGGTGGCGCGCAGATGCGCCGCGGTCTCGTTGCCGCTGCCGGTCAGGTCGAGATAAACCACCGCATTTGGCCCCAGCACCCGTAGCATGTCGGTGCCGCGGGGCGAGACATTGACCCGCCCGGTCGCGGCGGCGGAGGCCGTGAAGAACACCCGCTGGCGCAGGATGAACTCCTGCAGCGCCGGCGAGATCTCCGGGAACTGCTTGGCCACGGGTCCTCCTCACCGCGAGCGGGCGGGCGATTAAACCTCCGCCGCCTCGCTGTTGCGCGGCGCGGCCGGCATGCCGATGGCGTGATAGCCGGCGTCGACATGGTGCACCTCGCCGGTGACGCCGGTCGACAGCGGCCCCAGCAGATACAGGGCGGCACCCCCGACCTCGTCGAGGGTGACGTTTTTGCGCAGCGGGCTGTTCTGCTGGTTGAAGCGGAACACGTAGCGGGCGTCGCCGATGGCGCTGCCGGCCAGGGTGCGCATTGGCCCGGCGGAGATGGTGTTGACCCGGATCCCCTGCGGGCCCAGATCGGCCGCCAGGTAGCGCACGCTGGCCTCCAGCGCCGCCTTGGCCACGCCCATGACGTTGTAGTTCGGCATCACCCGCTCGGCGCCGAGATAGGTCAGCGTCAGCAGGCTGCCGCCATCCGGCATGATCGCCGCCGCCCGCTTCGCCAGCGCGGTGAAGCTGTAGCAACTGATCCGCATGGTGCGGCTGAAGTTCTCGGCCGTGGTGTCGAGGTAGCGGCCCTTCAGCTCTTCCTTGTCGGAATAGGCGATGGCGTGGACCAGGAAGTCGATCGACCCCCATTCCGCGCCCAGCCGGTCGAACAGCGCGGCGATCGACGCCTCGTCCTCGACGTCGCAGGGCGCCAGGAAGCTGGCGCCGATCGACTGGATCAGCGGCTCGACCCGCTTGCGGAAGGCGTCGCCCTGATAAGTGAAGGCCAGCTCGGCCCCCTCGCGCGCCAGCACCGAGGCGATGCCCCAGGCGATCGAATGGTTGTTGGCGACGCCCATGATCAGGCCGCGCTTGCCGGCCATCAGGCCGGTGCCGCGGCGTTCGGTCGGTGAGGTGGTCATGCAGCGTACCGCTTGAAGGCGAGCGTCGCGTTGGTCCCGCCGAAGCCGAAGCTGTTGGAGAGGACCGTGGTCAGCCCGGCATTGTCGATCCGTTGCCGCACGATCGGGAAACCCTCCGCGGCCGGGTCGAGATTTTCGATGTTGGCGCTGGCGGCGATGAAGTCGTGCTTCATCATCAGCAGGCTGTAGATCGCCTCATGCACCCCGGCGGCGCCGAGCGAATGGCCCGACAGCGACTTGGTCGAGCTGATCTTGGGCGCCGTGTCGCCGAACACCTCGCGGATCGCGCCCAGCTCGGTGACGTCGCCGACCGGGGTCGAGGTGCCGTGGGTGTTGATGTAGTCGACCGGGCCGTCCACCGTCGCCATCGCCTGGCGCATGCAGCGCACCGCGCCCTCGCCGGAGGGGGCGACCATGTCATAGCCGTCCGAGGTGGCGCCGTAGCCGACCAGCTCGCCATAGATCTTGGCGCCGCGCGCCTTGGCGTGCTCCAGCTCCTCCAGCACCACGGTGCCGCCGCCGCCGGCGATCACGAAGCCGTCGCGGTCGCGGTCATAGGCGCGGCTGGCGCGCTCCGGCGTGTCGTTGAAGCGCGAGGAGAAGGCGCCCATCGAATCGAACAGCACCGACAGGGTCCAGTGCAGCTCCTCGCCGCCGCCGGCGAAGACGATGTCCTGCTTGCCCCACTGGATCAGCTCGGCGCCGTTGCCGATGCAATGCGCCGAGGTCGAGCAGGCGGAGGAGATCGAGTAGTTCACGCCCTTGATCTTGAACGGCGTCGCCAGCGTCGCCGAATTGGTCGACGACATGCAGCGCGGTACCATATAGGGGCCGATCCGCTTCGGCCCCTTCTCGCGGGTGATGTCGGCGGCGTCGACCTGGTTCGAGGTCGACGGCCCGCCGGAGCCCATGATCAGCCCGGAGCGCTCGTTCGAGACGTCGCTCTCCTCCAGCCCGGCATCGGCGATGGCCTGGGCCATGGCGATGTAGTTGTAGGCCGCGCCCGGGCCCATGAAGCGCAGGATGCGCCGGTCGACATGGTCGGCCGGGTCCAGCTTGACCGTGCCGTGGACGTGGCAGCGGAAGCCCAGCTCCTTGTACTCCGGCGCTGCGACGATGCCGGAGCGGCCCTCGCGCAGGCTGGCGGTGACCTCGTCCTGGTTGTTGCCGATGCTCGACACGATGCCGAGCCCGGTGACGACGACGCGACGCATGGTGGTTCTCCGCGGTTCGTCAGAACGCTTCGGTCGACGTGAACAGGCCGACCCTCAGATCCTTGGCCTCGAAGATGATCTTGCCGTCGCAGGCCACGCTGCCGTCGGCGATGCCCAGCACCAGCTTGCGGTTGATCACCCGCTTCAGGTCCAGGCGATAGGTCACCAGCTTGGCGTCGGGCAGCACCTGGCCGGTGAATTTGACTTCGCCGGTCGACAGCGCCCGGCCTTTGCCCGGCGCCCCGGTCCAGCCCAGGTAGAAGCCCAGCAGCTGCCACAGCGCGTCGAGGCCCAGGCAGCCCGGCATCACCGGGTCGGCTTCGAAATGGCAGGCGAAGAACCACAGGTCCGGGCGGATCTCGAACTCGGCCACGGCCTCGCCCTTGCCATGGGCGCCGCCGTCGTCGTTGATGGTGGTGATCCGGTCCATCATCAGCATGGGCGGCAGCGGCAGCCGGGCATTGCCGGGTCCGAACAGCTCGCCATGCGCACAGGACAGCAGGTCTTCGTAGGTGTAGCTCGATTTACCGGTCACGGCCGCGTTGGCGCCTTCCATGGTCTCACCGACGCGCGCGACTGTAGCGTTTTTTCGGATGGGCACAAGTCCGAGCCCAGCGGCGCGACGGCTCTATGAATATAGATGGGCCCAATGGTCGCGGCGAACAGGCATTGCCTGCGACCCTCCGGCCCCCTAGCTTCGGGGATCACGGCACCTTTCGGCGAAGTGGACGCGCGCATGACCGTCTGGCGGACGACCCTCCTGGCCTCCTGTGTCGCGGCGACGGCGATGCTGCGGCCGCCGGCCGCCGAGGCCGCCACCGATCCGCGCACCGTCTCGGGCGCCTATCTCGCCGGCGCCCATGCGCTGGTCGCCCGCGACCTGTCCGCCGCCGGCCGCTTCTTCAGCCAGGTGCTGGCGACCGACCCGGACAACTTGGCGCTGCTGCGGCGCAGCTTCACCCTGACCCTGGCCGGCGGCGACGTCGACGGCGCCGCCAAGCTGGCCCAGCGCCTGGACACGGCCGACACCGCCGACCAGCTGGTCCGCATCACCCTGATCCTGCGCGACGCCAAGGCCGGCAAGTGGCGCGACGCCCTGACCCGGCTGAAGACCATGGAGACGGCGGGCACCGCCAAATCGATCACGCCGATCATCGCCGCCTGGCTCCGGATTGGCGCCGGCGACGGCAAGGCGGCGCTGTCCAGCCTCGACCCGATGCTGCAGCCGCCGCGGCCGGACGCGCTGTCGTCGATCCAGAAGGCGCTGCTGCTCGACTATCTCGGCGACCTCGACGGCGCCCAGAAGGCGTATGAGGCGCTGGGCGACATGGGCGGCACGGTGCGGCTGGTCGAAGGGCTGGCCGGCGTCTACCAGCGCCAGGGCCAGCGCGACAAGGCGCGCCAGCTCTATCGCAGCTTCACCGACCGCAATGGCGACAACCTGCTGCTGGAGCCGGCGATCCAGCGCCTGGACAAGGGCGACCGGCCGCAGCCGCTCATCGCCAGCCCGGCCGACGGTCTGGCCGAGGCGCTGTTCTACATCGCCAGCGCCGTCAGCCAGGACCGCGACGCCGAGGGCGGCGACACCGCCCTGATCTACACCCGCCTGGCGCTGTATCTGCGGCCCGACTTCCCGGTGACGCAGATCCTGCTGGGCGACGTGCTGTCCGGGCAGGACCAGTACCAGAACGCGATCGCCGCCTATGAAGCGCTGCCCGACGGCACCCCGGCCGGCTGGATGGCGCGGCTGCGCGAGACCCTGGCCTATGAAAGCCTGGAGCAGTTCGACAAGGGCATCGGCCTGGCCGCCGACCTCGTGTCGGAGCGGCCGGACAGTCCGGCCGGCTATCTCCGCCTCGCCGACTTGTACCGGGCGAAGCAGGATTTCGCCTCGGCCGTCGTCGCCTATGACGACGCGGCGCGCCGGCAGAAGCGGCTGGAGGAGGTCGACTGGACGTTCCTCTACCGCCGCGGCATCGCGCTCGAGCGCAGCGGCCGCTTCGACCGGGCGGAGCAGGATCTGCGCCGCGCCATCGGGCTGAACCCGGACCACGCCAACCTGCTGAACTACCTCGGCTATTCGCTGCTCGACCGCGGCAAGGACCTGCGGGAGGCGGAGGATCTGATCCGCAAGGCTGTCGACCAGTCGCCGAACGACGGCTACATCATCGACAGCCTCGGCTGGGTCTATTACCGCACCAACCAGATGGAAAAGGCGGTCGAGACGCTGGAGAAGGCGATCTCGCTGAAGCCCGAGGACCCGACCATCAACGACCATCTCGGCGACGCCTATTGGCGGGTCGGGCGCAAGCTGGAGGCGCGCTACCAGTGGGAGGCGGCGCTGCGCACCACCGAGGGCGACCCGCCGAAGGACAAGATCGAGGCCAAGCTGGCCAACGGCCTGCCCGCCGAGGAAGCCTCGACCCCGGTCAAATCGAACTGATCGTGGACGGCAAGGTCTGGTCCGGCACCGCGCCGGCCAAGGTCAATCTCTATCTCCACGTCGTCGGCAAGCGCGCGGACGGCTACCATCTGCTCGACAGCCTGGTGGTGTTCGCCGATGTCGGCGACCGGTTGACTCTGCAGCCGGCGGATGCGCCGCGCCTGACCGTCACCGGACCCTTCGCCGGCGCCATCCCGGCGGGCGACGACAATCTGGCGCTGCGCGCGGTGCGGCGCCTGGCAGCGGCGGTCGGGCGGCCGGACGGTATCGCCGTCGCCCTCGACAAGCGGCTGCCGGTGGCGGCCGGGATCGGCGGCGGCTCGGCCGATGCCGCGGCAGTGCTTCGCGGCCTCGCCGTGCTGTGGGAC
>NZ_JBFRCU010000023.1:0-81903 GCF_052113205.1 Inquilinus sp. YAF38
GCCGAAGCCCGCTTCAGCACCCTCTTCCTCGCCATCCGCCGCGCCGTCGCGCTCAAGCTGCGCCGGCGGCGGGAGGATGCCGTAGCGTGGCCGGGCGCGATCGAGGCCGACGCCGCGATGCTGTCCGAGCTGATGGAGCTCGCGGAGGCGCTGGCCCGCGGCTTTCACGCCCTGGCCCTCGCCGCCCTCGCGGCCGGCGATCTCGATCGCGCCGGGGATGCCGAGACCCGCTTCAGCAGCCTGTTCCTCGGCATCCGCCGCGCCATCGCGCTCAAGGCCAGGCTGCGGCAGCAGCGGGAGCTGGCACAGCGCGAGGCCGAAATCCGGCGGAAGGCCCGGCAGGACGAGAAGGACGATCGGCGCCAGGCCGCCGCCCAGGGCGTCGCCGCCGCCATCGCCGCGGTTTCCGACGCCGACGCCCAGGAGCGGCTGACCGCCGAGCTCCGGGAAAAGCTGACCGAGGACGAGCGCATCGACACCGACCTGGCCGACACCGCCTTGCCGATCGAGGCCCTGATCGCCAGCCTGTGCCGGGCCCTCGGCCTCCCGCCCCCCGGCACTCCTCCGGCCGGCGGGCCTGCCGCAGGCGGCCCCGCTGCCGGCGGCACCACCGCCGCGGCGAAAGCCGGGGCCGATGTGGCCGGCGCCGGCCCGAAGCGTCAGGCCTCCGGCCCGGCCTCGCACCGAGCCTCTTCCCACCTCCGTTCTGCCATCCCGGCCGAAGACGCCGGCAGGCCCGAGCACGAACGCTCTATCCACACCGTCGCCGCCGGGCCGCCCGATCCGGCTCTGCCCCGCGCGCCGCCCTGATCGGCCGACGCCGGACGGGCCGAACGTCACCGCCGGGACAACGGGCGCAATGCCCGGTAGCGCCACCTGCCGGGGGTGTTAGGGGGAGGGGGCTTGCCGTCAGGACCGGCCTGGACTCTGGCGGTCCGGTGGAGAGTTTGCGAGGGAAGTCTCCCGACTTCACTCTCGCCTTTGCACGTCTTGCGCTCCGCTACCGCGAGACGGAGAGCCTGCGTCCGAAGCCAGCCATCCAGCCACGATCAGCCCATGAGGCGCGCGCGAAACAATGTGCAACCATCCGTCAGGCGCGACCTGGAAATATCCCGGAATCCGGCCTCGGTCATCCACGCGCGATATTGACCTTCGGTGTAGGATTCGCCGTGGCGATAGAGGTTCAGGAAGGTGAGATTCAGAAAGACACCCTCAGGCGGGCCGAGGCGGTCGTCATCGACGACACCCCACCCCGCGATCGCGATCTCGCCTCCGGGTGTGAGGCACCGCGCCGCGTTCAGGATCGAACGGCGCGCCCGATCCGGCGGAAGGACCTGAACGACGGCCTTCAGGATCGCCAGATCGTGCCGCCCTTTCGATGGCGCGACAGTGATGTCCCCGTCTTCGACAATCACGTCGCCGGCGCCGTATTCCGACAGGATATCCGGCGCGACCGCTGCGACGGTCGGAAGTTCCATCAGCGTCGCCGCGATCTGCGGCCACCGCTCGCGAAGCCCGACGAGAATGGTCCCGGCGCCCCCGCCGATGTCGATCACCGAATGGACCGCCGAGAGGTCCATCTCCCGGGCCAGATGTCGGCCGAAAATCACCCCGCCCGGTGCGAGCATGCGGCTGAAGGCCGCCGCGGCCTCGGGCCCCGCTTCGGCAAAGTCGTGCAGCGCCGCGGGCCGGTTCTGCCGCAGCGACTCCGCGGTCAGCAGGTCGGCGCCCCAGAGCTCGCGCAGGAGCGCATGATCGCCGCCGCGATAGGTCGGCTTGGACGCGTCGAGGAAGGCCGACGCTTCAGCTCCGTTGCGGAATTGGCCATTCTCGACTTCGAGGAGACCGATGCTGGCGAGCGCGTAGAGGAGCCGCGACAGGCGATCGGGATCGATGCCGAGCGCGGCCCCAAGGCTSTCGGCRGTCACCGCGCCGCCACCGAGCCGGGTGAAGATGCCGAGGTCCAGCCCGGCGCGAAGCGCCAAGGCGGGGGGCACCGCTGCGATCAGGTTGTCGATCCGATCAGAATCCACCATGTCACACCCCTCCCGGACGGTGCTCTCGGCCCTGTTCTGCCGGCAGCAGCGGCCTGAGTGTCCATTTCTCGTCCGATACCACAATCCGCTCGCCCGGCGCTGCGTCCCGGCAAGGAGGCAGGAGCGGGGGGACGGCATCATAAATACATCATTCATCTGATATTTGCCGTCGGCATGGCTGATTGGCTGTGAATTGGGTTGTGATCCGCTGAAGCGATCTGTATGACGCGCCGCACGGGCTTTGTCCGTCATATCGACCGGAGTCCTCGACAGTCCCGTTCTGCCGAAAGTGCCATGGCCGACCCATCGATCACCGCCGAGCTCGTCAAGCTCATCCGCTCCTCGGCCCCGGGGCCGGAGGCGATCGCCGCCGCCCGGGACGGCGTGCTCGACTTCCTGGCCTGCGCCTTCGGCGGCGTCGGCGACCGCGCCATTGCACCGCTCGAGGCCGCTTTGGGCGGCGAGGGTGGGGCGACGACCGCCTCAGTGATCGGCCGGGGCGAGCGCGTGGCGCCGCTGACCGCCGCCCTGCTGAACGGCACCATCGGCCACGCGCTCGATTATGACGATGTCCAGCGCAGCGTCGGCGGCCATCCCAGCACCGTGATCCTGCCGGCGCTCTTCGCCCTGGCGGAGGAGCAGGGCCACACCGCTGAGGCGCTGCTCGACGCCTATGTCGTCGGGGTCGAGGCGATGGCCCGGATCGGCCTTGCCCTCGGGCGACAGCATTACGAAGCCGGGTTCCACCCGACCGCGACGCTCGGCCCCGTCGGTGCTGCCGCGGCCACCGCCTTCCTCGCCGGGCTGGACGAGGCCGGAACCGCCAGGGCGCTCGGCCTCGCCGTCACCCAGTCGGCCGGGCTGCGGCTGCAGTTCGGCAGCGACGCCAAGCCGCTGCACGCCGGCCTGGCGGCCCGCGCGGGGCTGTTCGCCACCCGGCTGGCCCTGGCCGGCTTCGGCGCCGCCGAGACCGCCTTCGACGGGCCGATCGGCTTCCTCGCCGTCTATGGCGGGGCGGAGCCGGGGCGCGCGGTCGAGGGCTGGGGCCAGCCCTGGCAGATCGTCTCTCCCGGCCTGATCTTCAAACGTTACGCCTGCTGCTCCGCCTCGCATTTCGCCGCCGACGCCGCCTTGGCATTGCAGGCGGAGCACGCGATCGATCCGGCCTCGGTGGTCGAGGCGACCGTGACCTTCGCCCGCGGCGGCGACGCGGCCCTGACCGTGCGCCGGCCGCGCACCGGCCTCGAAGGCCGGTTCAGCGTCGAATATGTCGTCGCGGCGGCGCTGCAGGACGGACGGCTCGGGCTCGACCTCTTCGCCGACGCGCCGGTGCGGCCGGAGCTCGCTTCCCTGTCCGCCAGGGTCGAGCGCCGGATCGATCCGGACGCCCCGCCGGTCTCGAACGACCCCGCCACCCGCTTCTCGACCGTCGAGATCCGCCTGGCCGATGGCCGCACCCTGTCGCGCCGGATCGACCGGCCGCTGCCGGCGGACGACCTGGCCGCCAAGTTCCGCGACGCAGCCGGCTCCGGCCCGGAGCGCGACGCCGTGCCGGAAATCGTCCGGACCATGCGCAGCCGGGACGACCTCGCCGCTCTGTTCGCCGCCTTCCGCGCCGCCTGACCTGGAGACCGCCCCGATGTTCCGATCCCTCGCCGGAACCCTTCTCGCCGCCGCGGCACTGCTGGCTGCTCCCCTGGCGCATGCCGACTCCACGCTCGACCGGGTCAAGGACCGCGGCGTGCTGACCGCCGGCATCCTGGTCAACGGCACCGCCTTCGGCTTCCTCGACCCCGCCAGCAACACGGTGAAGGGCTTCAATGTCGACCTCGCCCAGGCGGTGGCCGACAAGCTCGGGGTCAAGCTCGACATCGTCACCGTCGACCCGCCGAACCGGGTGCAGTTCCTGCAGCAGGGCAAGGTCGACCTGCTCGTCGCCTCCTTCACCGACACGCCGGAGCGGCGCGAGCAGACCAGCGTCATCCCGACCGCCTATTACGAGGTCGGCGGCGCCGCCATGACCCGCAAGGACAGCGGCATCGCCGGCTGGGCCGATCTGCGCGGCAAGAGCGCCTGCGCCTCGCAGGGCAGCCACTATGCCCGGCTGCTGGCCACCGAATACGGCGCCGAGGTGCGGGCGCTGAAGACCTCGGCCGAGGCGCTGTCGACCCTGCGGGCCGGYGGCTGCGTCGTCTCGGTGCATGACAACACCCTGATTTCCTCCCTGCTGAAGCAGCCGGAATGGCAGGACTACAAGGCCGACCTGCCGCTGATCGGCCTCGGCACCTGGGTCGCCGCGGTGCGCAAGGGGCAGGACGACACCGCGGCCCTGGTCGACGGCGTGATCCGCGACCTGCACAAGAGCGGCGGCCTGATCGAGATCGAGAAGCGGTGGGAGATCGCCCCGCCGTCGCCGTTCCTGGCGCAGATGCACGAGAAGCTGCTCAACGGCGGCTCATGATCGACACCCTGATCGACCGGCTGGCGGCGCTCGGGCTCGATTTCAGCTTCATCCAGACCGCCTATGACCGCGGCCTGTTCCTCGATGGCGCGGTGACGACGGTCGAGATCGCGGTGCTGTCGATCCTCGGCAGCCTGGTCCTCGGCCTCGTCCTCACCGTGCTGCAGCTGACCCGGCGGCCCTGGCTGGCGGCGATGATCCGCGCCCAGATCGAGCTGACCCGCAACACGCCGCCGCTGGTGCAGCTGTACTTCGCCTTCTTCGCGCTGAACGCCCTGATCGGCGCGGTGAGCGGCGAGGCCGCCGCGGTGGTCACGCCCTTCGCCTGGGTCGTGGTCGTGCTGTCGGTCTACAAGGCCGCCTTCAACGCCGAGGCGTTGCGCGCCGGCCTCGAGGCGGTGCCGAACGTGACGCTGGAGGCCGCGGCCGCGCTGGGCCTGACGCCGCGCCTGGCCTTCCTGCTGGTGCGGCTGCCGATCGGGCTGCGCTTCGCCTTGCCGTCGCTGGTCAACAACGCCATCGACCTGGTGAAGACCTCGGCCATCGCCTCGGCCATCGCGGTCGGCGACATCACCTACGCCTCGATCATGATCTGGTCGGACCGCGACAACGTCACTGAGCTGATGATCCTGCTGCTGGTGTTCTTCAACATCCTGACCTTCGGCATCGACCGCATCGGGCGGTGGCTGGAGGATCGGCTCCGGATGCCCGGCTATGGTCAGTGACGCCGTCGCGGCGCCGCGCCGCCGCACCGCCGCCCTGCCGCTGCTGGTCGCGGCCGTCCTCCTCGGCGGTGCCGCCTGGGCATTCTGGCCGCAGGTCGCGGACAATGCCGCCCTGCTCGCGCTGTGGATGCCGGTGCTGCTGCTGGGCTTCCTGCAGAACATCCTGATCGGCGCGGTGGCGATCGCGGCGGGCACCGCGGCCGGCCTGCTGGTCGGGGCGCTGCAGATCTCGCCGGTCAAGCCGTTGCGTTGGCCGGCCCGGGCCTTCGTGCTGTTCTTCCGCAACTCGCCCTGGCTCGTCTTCATCTACTTCATGACCTACATCCTGCCGTTCGAGATCGTGATCGGGCGCAGCTACCTGCCGTTCCCGGACTGGCTCAAGGCGACGGTCGGCCTGGCCCTGCCGGCCTCGGCCAATGTCGCGGAGATCTTCCGCGGCGCCATCATGTCGATCCCGAGCGCGCAGTGGGACGCGGCCAGCTGCCTGTCCTTCAGCCGCGCCCAGATCTTCCGGCTGATCATCCTGCCGCAATGCCTGCGCCGGATGCTGCCGCCCTGGATGAATCTCTACGCCATCATCACCAAGGGCACGGTGCTGGCCTCGCTGGTCGGGGTGACCGAGGTGCTGACCACCGCCCAGCGCGCCGCCAATTCGGTGCACCGCACCGACTTCACCCTCTTGGTCTACTTGACCGTGTTCCTGCTGTTCTTCCTGTACTGCTACCCGATCGCCCGGCTGACCCGCCGGCTGGAGCGGCGCCATGCCGGGCGCTGAGATCCTGGCCGAGCTCGCCGGCGTCGAGGTCACGCTCGGCGGCACCCGGGTGCTGCGCGGCATCGACCTGGCCGTGCGCCGCGGCCAGGCGGTGTCGGTGATCGGCCCGTCGGGCTCGGGCAAATCGACCCTCCTGCGCTGCATCGCCGGGCTGCAGCCGGTCGAGCGCGGCACCGTCACCGTCTGCGGCCTGCCGGTCCATGCCCTGCGCAAGCACGAGGCCAAGCGGCCGCTGTGGCGCCGCGTCGGCGTCGTGTTCCAGCAGTTCAACCTGTTCCCGCATCTGACCGCGCTGCAGAACCTGACCATCGCCCCGACCCGCGCCCTCGGCCGCGACCCGGGCGAGGTCGAGCGCGAGGCGCGCGCCCTGCTGGACCGGGTCGGCCTCGCCGACAAGGCGAATGCCTATCCGTCGGAGCTGTCCGGCGGCCAGCAGCAGCGAGTGGCGATCGCCCGGTCGCTGGCGATGAAGCCGGAGCTGATCCTGTTCGACGAGGTCACCTCGGCCCTCGACCCCGAGACGGTGGGCGAGGTGCTGGCGATCATCCGCGACCTGGTGCGCGACGGCATGACCTGCCTGCTGGTGACGCATGAGCTGCGCTTCGCCGAGGAGATCAGCGACGAGATCCACTTCACCGAGGGCGGCGTGGTGGTCGAGCGCGGCCCGCCCGCCGCCCTGTTCCATGCGCCGCAGCACGACCGCACCCGGGCCTTCGTGAACCGGGCCCGTCCTTCCGACCGGATCTGAGCGAGAGAGAATGAGCGAGACCAAGCGCGAGATGAAGCTGGGCCTGTTCCTGCAGCCGCTGGGCCACCATGTGGCCGGCTGGCGCCATCCGGAGGCGCAGGCGGTGGAGCAGGACCTGGCCCTGATCCAGCGCATCGCCCGGACGGCGGAGGACGCGAAGTTCGACATGGTCTTCCTGGCCGACGGCCTGACCACCGGCCGCGACGCCCACCCCTCCTGGGTGGTGCGGTTCGAGCCGCTGACCCTCCTGGCCGCGCTGGCGATGACGACGACGAAGATCGGCCTCGCCGCCACCGCCTCGACCACCTATGGCGACCCGTTCACCACCGCCCGCGCCTTCGCCTCGCTCGACCATCTCAGTCGGGGCCGCGCCGCCTGGAACGTGGTCACCACCTCCTATGACCGCTCGGCCACCAATTTCAGCCGCGAGCAGCATCTCGAGCACGACCTGCGCTACGAGGTGGCGGAGGAGTTCGTCGCCGTCGCCAAGGGGCTGTGGGACAGCTGGGACGCGGACGCCTTCCCGAAGGACAAGGCGGCCGGCGTGTTCTTCGACCCGGCCAAGTTCCACGAGCTGAACCACAAGGGCCGGTTCTTCTCGGTCAAGGGGCCGCTCAACGTCGCCCGGGCGCCGCAGGGCCATCCGGTGCTGATCCAGGCCGGCTCCTCCGGCATCGGCATGGATTTCGCGGCGAAGATCGCCGAGGTGGTGTTCACCGCCCAGTTCGGCACCGACGAGGCGCGCGAATTCTACCGCGGCCTGAAGGAGCGGGTGGCGGCGCAGGGGCGGCGGCCGGACCAGGTCCACATCATGCCCGGGGTGATGCCGGTGATCGGCCGCACCACCCAGGAGGCGAAGGACAAGTACGCCGAGCTGCAGCGCTGGTCGGATGATTCCGGCGCGCTGTTCCTGCTGTCGGAGCGGCTCGGCCACGACATCTCCGGCTATCCGCTGGACGGGCCGCTGCCGCAGCTGCCGCCCTCGAACCAGAACCGCAGCCGGGCCGAGCTGCTGACCCGCCTGGCGCGCGAGCAGAACCTGACCATCCGCGAGCTGTACCACCTGGTCGCCAGCGCCCGCGGCCACCGCATCGTCTGGGGCACGGCGGAGGAGGTGGCGGACGCGCTGCAGGACTGGTTCACCGGCGGCGCCGCCGACGGCTTCAACATCATGCCGGCCTATTTCCCCGGCACCTTCGAGGAGTTCACCGGCCAGGTGGTGCCGATCCTGCAGGACCGCGGTCTGTTCCGGCGGGATTATGAGGGCACGACACTGCGGGACCACCTCGGGCTGCCAGTGCCGCAGAGCCGGTGGGCTTAGCCCGTCGGGCAAGGCCACTCGGGGCGCTGATCCGATTGCCTCTCCCGCTTGCGGGAGAGGTCGGAGACGCGAAGCGGCTCCGGGTGAGGGCTCTTTGTCGAGGCCCGGGCCAGCCCTCACCCGGTCGTCCTGCGGACGCCCGACCTCTCCCGCCACGCGGGAGAGGCAACGCAAAGCAAAGCCGGCCGGGGCCTCCCCGCCAGCCTCAGGTCACCGGCGCCGGATTGAACAGCGTCAGCGCATTGAACAGGCCCCAGCGGTCGGACCAGGGCTTGATGCGGCCGCTGGCGACGTCGAGGATCAGGCGGAACAGGTCCCAGCCGACCTGCTCGATCGTCGCCTCGCCGCTGGCGATCCGGCCGGCATCCAGATCGATCAGGTCGGACCAGCGCTCGGCCAGGTCGGTGCGGGTCGACATCTTGATCACCGGCGCCGCCGCCAGGCCGTAGGGCGTGCCGCGGCCGGTGGTGAAGACCTGCAGCGTCATGCCCGAGGCCAGCTGCAGCGTGCCGCAGACGAAATCGCTGGCCGGGGTGGCGGCGAAGACCAGGCCCTTCCTGCGCACCCGCTCGCCGGGCGCCAGCACGTCGACGATCGGGCTCGCCCCCGACTTGACGACGGAGCCCAGGGCCTTCTCGACGACATTGGCCAAGCCGCCCTTCTTGTTGCCGGGCGACGGGTTGGCGCTGCGGTCGGCCTGGCCGCGGGCGAGATAGGCGTCGTACCAAGCCATCTCGCGGATCAAGGCGCGGCCGACCTCCTCGGTCGCCGCGCGCGGCGTCAGCAGATGGATGGCGTCGCGCACCTCGGTGACCTCGGAGAACATCACCGTGGCGCCGGCGCGGACCAGCAGGTCGGCGGCGAATCCCACCGCCGGGTTGGCGGTGACGCCGGAGAAGGCGTCGCTGCCGCCGCACTGCACCCCGACCACGAGGTCGGAGGCCGGGCAGGTCTCGCGCCGCCGCCGGTTCAGGATCTCCAGCCGGGCCTCGGCCATCGCCAGGATCGACTCCACCATGGCGCCGAAGCCCGCCTCCTCCTGCAGCCGGACGATGCCCGGAGGTGCCCCGTCGGGCAGCAGCCGCTCCGGCTGCAG
Organism: Inquilinus sp. YAF38; assembly: GCF_052113205.1. Classification (NCBI taxonomy): domain Bacteria; kingdom Pseudomonadati; phylum Pseudomonadota; class Alphaproteobacteria; order Rhodospirillales; family Rhodospirillaceae; genus Inquilinus; species Inquilinus sp. YAF38. The sequence goes on from NZ_JBFRCU010000023.1 coordinate 9,163, forward strand.
CTTCTCGCAGCCCAGGCCGACGATCATCACCTCGCCGCCGAAATTCGGGTTCAGCGCCAGGTTCTGCAGGGTGCGGATCGGTATCACCGCCTCCGGCGCGTTGATCGCCACGCCGCAACCGTAACTATGGTTCAGCGCCACCACGTCGTCGACATTGGGGAAGCGGGGCAGCAGCTGCTCCTTGATCCGCTTCACCGCGAAATCCAGCGTCCCGGCCACGCATTGCACGCTGGTGCTGATCGCCAGCACGTTCTTGGTGCCGACCGACCCGTCCGGGTTGCGGAAGCCCTCGAAGGCATAGCCCTCGAGCGGCGGCAGCGGCGCCGGCGCCCGGGTGGCTAGCTCCAGCCGGTCGAGATCCGGCGCGGCCGGCACCAGCACCGCCGCCTCCTCGACCCAGTCGCCGGCCGTCAGCGGCCGGGCGGCGCGGCCGATCACCTCGCCGTAGCGCCGGATCTCGGCGCCCTCGGCGATGTCGGACAGCGCCACCTTGTGCCCCTGCGGCACGAACTGCCGCAGGGTCGGGCCGTCCGGCAGGCGCGTGCCTTCCGGCAGGCCGAAGGAGTTGACCACGATGGCGACGTTGTCGGTCTCGTGCAGCCGGATGGTGCGGGGAATGTCCGGCGTTCCTGGCTCCGGCATCGCCGCTCTCCGTTACGCCGCGGCGGCGAAGCTGCTCCGCGCCAGGCCCTGCACCAACGAGGCCAGCTGCTCGGTCTCCGCCTCGGTCAGGTCGTGCAGCGGCGCCCGCACCGGGCCGGAATCCCGCCCGATCACCCGCATCCCGGCCTTGATGATCGAGACCGCATAGCCCTTGCGGCGGTTGCGGATGGTCAGCAGCGGCAGGATGAAGTCGCGCAGCCCCGCCTGCACCGTCTCGCGGTCGCGGCGGCGCACCGCGGCGTAGAACTTGGTCGCGAACTCCGGCACGAAGTTGAACACGGCGGAGGAATAGGTGGTCACGCCCATCTCCAGATAGGGCAGGGCGTAGGTCTCGGCCGTCGGCAGCCCGCCGATATAGGTCAGCCGGTCGCCCATGCGCAGCTGGACCCGGGTCATCAGCTCGATATCGCCGATGCCGTCCTTGTAGCCGACCAGGTTCGGGCAGCGCTCGCACAGCCCGGCCAGCGTGTCCTCGGTCACGATCGCGTTGTCGCGGTTGTAGACGATGACGCCGAGCTTGGTCGACGCGCACACCGCCTCGATATGGGCCGCCAGCCCCTCCTGCTCGGACTGCACGAGATAGGGCGGCAGCAGCAGGATGCCGTCGGCGCCGGCGCGCTCCGCCGCCACGGCCATCTGCTTGGCGATCTCGGTGCCGTAGCCGGCCCCGGCGATCACCGGCACCCGGCCGCGGGTCTCCTCGACAGCGGTCCGGACCACGGTCTCGACCTCGGACGGGGCCAGCGAGAAGAACTCCCCGGTGCCGCCGGCGGCGAACAGCCCGGCAACGTCATAGCCGCATAGCCAGTCGAGGTTGGAGCGGTAGCGCGCCGCATCGAAGCCGTTGTCGCGGTCGAACGGGGTGACGGGGAAGGACAGCAGGCCGGAGCCGAGCTGCTGCGCCATCTCGTTCGGGGTCATCCTGGCCATCAATCGTCCTCCCGGCATCGAAATCAAGGTCGCCCTCGTTCTAGCGTCCGGATCAATTCCGTTCCAACCCGATTGCTGGATCGATCGATGCGGCTTCGGTATCGGCCGGCCGGTGCTGCTCCGCCAGCCCGCCGGCGATCTCGAGGATCGCCGGCAGCAGCGGATTGTCGTTGTCCTGGCGCCAGGCGATGTACAGCTCGGCCGAGCGCGGTGAGGCGAGGTCGAGCGGCCGCAGCACCACGCCCCGGCTGTACAGGTGCAGCGCCGCCTCCGGCACGATCGAGATGCCCAGGCCGGCCCGCACCAGGGCCAGGATCGAATGGATCTGGCTGAGATGCTGGACATAGTCCGGCAGCAGGCCGGAGCGGGCGAACAGCTCGATCACCAGGTCGTGGAAATATCGCGCCTCGTAGGGCGCATACATGATGAAGGGCTCGCCCGCGAAGTCGCGCAGCGACAGGCTGGGCGCCCGGGCGAGGGGATGGTCCTCCGGCAGGGCGGCCATCAGCCGCTCCTCGGCGACGCGGAAGCTGGCGGTGCCGGCCTGCACCACCGGCGGCCGCAGCAGCCCGGCATCGATCTGGCCATTGCCGAGCGCCTCGAACTGGTCGCCGGAGACCATCTCGCGCAGCACCAGGGTGACGTCGGGCAGCTGGCGGCGGCAGGCGGCGACCAGGTCGGGCAGGCAGCTATGGGCCGAGGTGGCGGTGAAGCCGATGCCGATCGCGCCGGCCCGGCCGGCGGCGACGCGGCGGGCCAGCAGCGCCGCGCCCTCGGCCTGTTTCAGCAGCCGCCGGGCCTCGACCAGGAAGCTCTGCCCGGCCGGGGTCAGCCGGACCGACCGGCTGGTCCGCTCGAACAGCGCGACGTCGAGGATGCGCTCGAGGATCTGCACCTGCCGGCTCAAGGGCGGCTGGGTCATGTTCAGCCGGGCGGCGGCGCGGCCGAAATGCAGCTCCTCGGCGACGGCGACGAAGCAGCGCAGCTGGTTCAGGTCGAACATCGGTGGGCGTCCCGCGTCAGTCAGGGGCGGAGTGTGCCCCGTCTGCCGCGGCTGGCGAAAGGGGAGGGACCGGATCGGCCCCCTCACCGCTTCAACTCGCCGAGTGCATGGAACCGGTTGGTCCCGTAGCGGAAGCGTCTCCTGGATCTGCGGTCGACGGCGGCAGTGACGGCCATCGGATTCCTCCCGGGTTCGGCTAAAGATAAAAGCTATGCTTCCGGTGCGTTGGGCTCACGGGCCTGGATGATCCAGGCGCTGCCGAAGCGTCTCGATCCAGGCGCCGGCTGTCCTGAGATCATGGGTGTCGAAGCCCTCTGTAAAGCGACCATGGACGGAGGAGAGAAGCTGATAAGCGTCCGCCATGCGGTCTTTCCGGTACCAGAGCTGGGCCAGGCTCGTAGCCGCCCGCAGTTCCCATGACACGGCGCCCTGCTGTCGCGCCAAGCCGAGCGCCTGCCCGCAGTGCTCCTCTGATGACAGAAGCCCGGCCTTGATGCGAAGCAATTCCGGCAGGCACCAGCGCTCCTCGTTTCGCTCGGCCATCCCGATCGCGTCCTCGATGGTGTTGCCGGCCTGCACGGGCTGCCCTGCAAGCGCCAAGCCCTGCGCCAGTGTCCCGAGATAGGCCGGCAGGCGCATGAGGAATTCTGCCTCGCGAAGCTCGTCGGCCGCCCTGCGCAGCAGCGGGACCCCGGCGACATCGCCCCGCTGAATCAGCAGCACGCCTTCCAGACAATCTGCCGTCGCGTGGTGAATATCCAGCGGCTGGTTCGCCAGACTCTCCCTGACGATGCCGAGCACGCGCCCGGCGGCGGTCCAATCCCCGACATACAGGAAGACCGCGAGAGGCCAGTGGATGAGAACATCGCAGAGACTCGACCCGCTCAGGATGGCTTGAGCCTCGCGAACGGCGTTTTCCGCCGTGTGCACCGCTTGATCCGGATACCCCTGCAACCAGAGAATGTTGGACAGGATTCCAGACGCCCTGACGCGCTGATCATGTGGAAAGCGAGCATCGGTCGCCGGGCTGCGGTGTTGCGCGAGGAAGCGATCGACGATGCGGCGTGCGTCGTCGTGATGGCCCAAGTGGAAGCGCGCTCCGGCAATCAGCCTGTCGGCCGCGAGCTGAACGGCGGAATCGCTGCTCGCCTGCGCCGCATCGCGACACATCTCCGCGAGCCTCAATGCCTCTCGATGGCTGCCGCGGGAGCGGTGATAGCTGGACAGGCCCCACAGCGCCTGCAGCCGATGCTCGCTGTCATTGAGCCGATCGGCGATCTGAAGCGCCTTGTTCCAGGCAGAGCCGACATCATGTTTCGGCCCGTTGATGCGGCGCAGCGCTATGCTGAGGGCGGCATAGAGCTTCATCTGATCGCTTTCCTGGACTCTGCCCGGCTCCCCCGCGAGTGCCCGCTCGATGCACAGGCAGCATTCACTCCACAATGAGAGGTGCATCCAGAGGCCAATCGCCATGACGGTCATGGACACGCCGATGGAGCGATCTCCATCCGCGGAGAACGCCCAGTCCAACGCGGCGCGAACGTCGTCGATCTTGCGGCCATAGGCCGCGAGCCAGTCGGCGTCGGGACGCGTCTCCAACTCGGCCGCCGCCCGCTCCAGCAGATCCCGGTGATGCTCCGCGTGGCGTCGGGCGACCGGCTCGGCCTCTCCAGCCTCGGCGAGCTTTCGGAAGGCGTAGGCACGCGTCGTGTCGAGCAGGCGGTATTGCATGGCGATACCGCTCACATCCGCGGAAATCAGCGATTTCGCCACCAGGGTCGCCACTCCGTCCACGATCCCGGAAGCGGCGACGTTGCCTCCTGCCGCCACGGCGCAGGCGGATTCCAACGTGAAATCGCTGGCAAACACGGACAGGCGCCGCAGGATGATGCGCTCATCCTCCAACAGCAGCTCGTAACTCCAATCGAATGTCGCGGCCAAGGTCTGCTGCCGCGGCGGAGCGGTCCTCCTGCCCAAGTTCTTCAGCAGGAACCCATCGTCGAGGAGAGCCGCGAGCTGGTGGATTCCGAATGCATCGACACGGGCGGCCGCGAGCTCGATCGCCAGTGCGATGCCATCCAGTTTCCGGCAGATGTCGGAAACGAGGGGAGCTTCGGCATCGCCGAACTCGAAATCCTCCCGGCTGGCCGTCGCGCGCTCGACAAAAAGCTGCACGGCCGGAAAGTCGAGCGCCTCCGCAGCCGTCGGGTCGGACCGGCGGGGCGGGCTCGCCAGCGGCGGCAGGCGGTGTACGTGTTCATGGCTCAGCCGCAGGGATTCACGGCTGGTCGCCAGGATGTGCACGCCTGGAGCGTCGGCCTGGATCTGCTCCGTCACGAAGGCCGCGGCCTCGATGACGTGCTCACAATTGTCAAGCAGGAGCAGCAGCCGTTTGTCCCGCAAATATGTCGACAACCCGGTGACGATGTCCTGGGAGCGAATTGTCAGCCCGAGCGCGGACGCCAGAGTGCTCGGCACCAGTCGCGGATCGCGCAGCGGCGCCAGGTCGACGAACCAGGCCCCATGATCATAGGCAGGCATCAGGGTGTCCGCCGCGGCGAGCGCAACGGTTGTCTTGCCAATGCCGCCAGGACCCACGATGGAGACGAGCCGGTGCTGCCGCAGATGTCCGAGCAACGCACCGAGAGTATCGGCGCGGCCGATTGTCCGGATCAATGAAGGTGGCAAATTGTGCATGCGCTGGACGGTGGCGGCCGGAACCACCGGCCCCAACTCGCTGAGCTCCACCGGCGCGACAAAGCGGTAACCGCGGCCGGATATGCTCGCGACATAGCGATGCCCGGGCCGACCTTCGCCGAGCGCCTTTCTCAGCGCCGTGATCTGGACCCTGAGATTGGCTTCTTCGACGACGATACCGGGCCAGACGCGGGCCATCAGTTCTGCCTTGGTGACCAACTCGCCCGGACGTTCGACCAGCGCGGTCAGGATTTCCAGGGACCGATTGCCCAGGCGCACTGGCCTTTCCCCCTCCAGAAGGAGTTGACGGGACGGGAGGAGGCGGAAAGATCCGAACGAATAGGCGCGCTCGCGCAAGGCGGACGCGTCGACCACAGCGCTTAGCCTTTTTTGCAATTTCTAACTTGACGAAGAGTATGGGGGCGCTCCGGGCTTGTCCATTCCGACCAAGCCGGCGCGGCGGTGCCAGGCCCCGTCATCGGGCCGTCGGTCTCAGTCCCAGACTGCCAGCATCTCCCTTTGGACGTAGTCGAGATGCGCGGCCATTGATGCCCGGGCCCGGTCCGGGTCGCCGGCGGCGATCGCGGTGGCGATGTCGTCATGGTCGGCCATGATCCGGTCCAGGAGCGTGGGCTGACGCGACAGGTGCAGATGGAAGGCGGCGCTCAGCCCTTCCTCGCGGCCGCGCCACAGGGTCAGCGCGATCTCGCGCAGCGCCTGGTTGCCGCAATGCTCGGCGATCAGCAGGTGCAGGGCACGGTCCGACTCCTGTGACCATTCCCGCCGCGCCGTCTGGCCGCGCATGGCGGCGACGATGCCGGCCAACTCGGCCCGGCCCTCGGCAGTAATGTGCTGGGCCGCCAGCGCCGCCAGCTCCGGCTCCACCAGCGCCCGGGCCTGCATGATCTCCAACGCCGAATGGTCGGCCTCGGGCAGGGCGCTGCCGGGCTTGGCCACAGCGCGGACGAAGGCGCCGACCCCGATCTTGACCTCGACCAGCCCCGCCACCTCCAGCGCGATCAGCGCCTCGCGCACGGTCGGCCGGCTGACGCCCAGCTCCTGCGCCAGGTCGCGCTCCGACGGCAGCTGCTGCCCCGGCTTGAACTCGCCGGATTCGATGGCCGCCGTGATCTGCTCGGCGATCTGGATGTAGAGCTTGCGATTGACGACCGCTTGAAGGGGCATCCTGCCCTGCCGCTCGAAGGTCTCACCATCGGCCCGGACGGCGCCCAAAAATCTTCTTCTAAATCCCATTTGAGCTGGCCTGACCACTTGACAGCCTATCCGGGGTCACGCCCTAATGCCAGCGCTCTGCCGTCGATCGGCGGGGCAAAGCCGCCGGAGAAGCGGCTGTGGAACGTCGCTCGGGCCGCTGTCATGGCGTGCCGTCCTGGGACGGAGACACCCTTGAAAATCGACCGGATCAGCGTCCTCGACATCCGTTTCCCGACCGCGAAAGCGCTGGACGGGTCGGACGCCATGAATCCCGATCCCGACTATTCCGCCGCCTATGTGATCCTGTCGACCGATGGCGGGTTGGAGGGCCATGGCCTGACCTTCACCATCGGCCGCGGCAACGACATCGTCTGCGCCGCGATCGAGGCCTTGAAGCCGGCGGTGCTGGGCCGCGACCTGGCAGAATTCACCCGCGACATGGGCGCCACCTACCGCCACCTCACCGGCGACAGCCAGCTGCGCTGGCTGGGGCCGGAGAAGGGGGTGATGCAGCTCGCCACCGCGGCGATGCTGAACGCGATCTGGGACCTCTGGGCCAAGGCCGAGGGCAAACCGCTGTGGCGCCTGCTGGCCGACATGACGCCAGAGGAGACGGTGCGCTGCATCGATTTCCGCTACATCACCGACGCGCTGACGCCGGCCGAGGCGGTAGAGCTGCTGCGCAAGCAGGAGGCCGGCAAGGCGGAACGGATCGAGCGGCTGCTGGCCGAGGGCTATCCCGCCTACACCACCAGCGCCGGCTGGCTCGGCTACGGCGACGACAAGATCCGCCGCCTGGTGCGCGAGGCGCTGGCCCAGGGCTTCAAGGCGTTCAAGATCAAGGTCGGCGCCGACCGAGAGGCCGATTTGGCCCGTGCCGCCCTGGTCCGCGCCGAGATCGGCGACGACCTGACCTTCATGGTCGACGCCAACCAGGTCTGGGATGTCGGCCAGGCGATCGAATGGTCGGTCGCGCTGCTGCCGTTCAAGCCGCTGTGGGTGGAGGAGCCGACCAGCCCGGACGACATCCTCGGCCACGCCGCGATCGACCGGGTGCTGCGGCGCTACGGCACCCGGGTCGCGACCGGCGAGCATGTCCACAACCGGGTGATGTTCAAGCAGTACCTGCAGGCCACGGCCATGGGGTTCTGCCAGATCGACGCGGCCCGGGTCGGCGGGGTGAACGAGAACCTGGCCATCATCCTGATGGCGGCCAAGTTCGGCGTGCCGGTCTGCCCCCATGCCGGCGGCGTCGGCCTGTGCGAATACGTGCAGCATCTGTCGATGTGGGACTTCATCTCGGTCAGCGGCAGCAAGGACCGTCGCTTCATCGAATATGTCGACCATCTGCATGAGCATTTCGTCGACCCGGTGCGGATCGTGGACGGCTGCTACGCCGTGCCGACCGCGCCCGGCTATTCCATCGCCATGAAGCCCGCCTCGCTCCAGGCCCATCGCTTCCCCGACGGCAGCGCCTGGCATGACGAGCCGGTCGTGAAGGACGGCTGAGCTTCGGCCGCACCATCCATCAAGCGTCCGCCCGGCAGAAGGCGGCCGCAGCAGGAGGACGAACGCCATGAAGACGCTGACGACCATTCTGACGGTGGCCGCCGCCGCCCTGTCGCTGTCCGCCCCGCCGGCCCGGGCCGAGCCGGTGACCCTGACCTGGCAGATGTGGAGCGGCACCGATGCCGAGACCGCGGCCTGGCAGCATGTCGCCGGGCTGGTCAACGCCCAGTACCCCGACATCAAGGTAGAGCTGCAGACCTCGCCCTGGCGCGACTACTGGACCAAGCTGCCGACCCTCGCGGCCTCGAACACGCTGCCGGACATCGTCAGCATCCAGTCGCTGCGCCTGTCCGGCTTCACCACCCTGTTCGAGCCGCTGGACGAGCATGTAAAGGACGGCTTCGACCTTGGCCAGTTCGACAAATCGATCCTGGACGGCCTCAGCTATGGCGGCCATCTCTACGCGCTGCCCTATGATTTCGGGCCGCTGATCGTCTACTACAACCGCGACCTGTTCGCGAAATACAAGGCCGAGCCGCCCAAGGCCGGCTGGACCCGGGCGGATTTCCTGGCCGCGGCCAAGGCGCTGAGCCAGGACGGCAATTACGGCTTCGCCGTCACCGCCAGCGACTGGCTGGAATTCGCGCTGTCCGACGGCGCCAAGTACCTGACCGAGGACGGAGCGCTGAACTTCGCTGACCCGGAGCTGAAGACCTCGTTCCAGTCCTATGTCGACCTGGTGACCAAGGAGAAGGTGGCGCCGGTGATCGCCGCCAGCGGTCAGCCCTCCGGCGACATCGCCCGCGGCCGCTTCCTGGCCGGCAATGTCGCCATGTACGTTGCTGGCCCGTGGGAGATGATCAACATCCGCAAGTCTTCCAACTTCCCGGTCGGGCTGGCGCCGCTGCCCGCCGGCAAGGCCGGCAGCATCACCCTCAGCGCCGGTTCGGGCTTCGGCATCAACAAGGTCGGCCCGCACAAGGATCTGGCGTGGAAGGCGATCCAGGTGCTGACCGGGCCCGAGGCGGAGCAATATCTGGCGTCGCAGGGCCGTGCTTTCCCGGCCCGGACCGCGCAGCAGGGCTCCTGGTACGATGTCGCGGCGCAAGGCGTCGCCAATGCCCGCGAGACCATCGACTATGCGCTGAAGACCGCCCAGCCCTACCGCACCACGGCCAACTGGAACACGGTGTCCGAGTTGCTGGAGCAGTATGCGCCGCTGGCCTATAGCGGGTCGCAGAGCGGCGGCGAGGTGCTGGACACCGTGCAGGGGCTGGCCGCGGAATGACCGTGCAGGCCCAGGATCTCGGGGCCCGGGCGGCGAGCGTTCCCCAGGCCCGGCGGCGCCGCCGGGCCTTCCGGGCGGAGGGGCGGGCGGCCTTCTGGTTCCTGCTGCCCAGCCTGCTCGGCTTCCTCGCCTTCCTCCTGTTCCCGCTGCTGGCCTCGCTGGCGCTCAGTTTTACCAACTGGCAGCTGCTGACCGAGCCGAAATTCGTCGGCGTCGCCAACTACATCCGGCTGTTCAAGGTCGATCCCAGCTTCTGGCGGGCGCTGGCCAACACCGTCTTCTACACCGCCGAATACCTGGTGCTAAACATCGTGCTGGCGGTCGGGATGGCGGTCTGGATCTCCAGCCTGCGCTGGGGCAAGCGTTTCTTCCGGCTGATCTTCTTCCTGCCGACCTTCACCCCGATGATCGGCGCCTCGCTGGTCTGGGTGCTGATCTTCACCCCGGGCGGTCTGATGGACTGGGTCGTGCAGTCCCTCGGCCTGCCGATCCCGAACCTGCTGGTCGATCCCGGCTGGGCGATGCAGGCGATCGTCATCGTCTCGCTGTGGTCGGGCTTCGGCTACAACCTGCTGCTGTTCGGGGCGGCGCTGGAATCGATCCCGCAGACCTATCTCGACGCCGCCCAGATCGACGGCGCCACCGCCTGGCAGCGCTTCTGGCGGATCAAGCTGCCGCTGATCTCGCCGACCCTGTTCTTCGGCACGGTGATGACCGCGATCACCGCGCTGCAGGTTTTCGACCAGGTCTATTCCATGACCCGCGGCGGGCCCGGCGCCGCCACCGCGACGCTCGGCTTCTTCATCTACCAGAACGGCTTCACCACCTACCGGATGGGCTACGCCTCGTCGATCGCCTGGGTGATGTTCGTCATCATCATGGCGCTGACGGCGTTCCAGTTCCGGCTGCAGCGGAAATGGGTGCATTATGACGACTAGGCGCGAAGAGCGCGGCGCCGTCACCGCCGGCACGCTGGTGTCGCAAGGGGCGATGGCGCTGGTGGCGCTGGCCTTCCTGTTCCCGTTCTTCTGGATGCTGACCAACGCCATCCGGCCGAATGGCGAGGTGCTGGCCGTGCCGCCGCGGCTGCTGCCCAGCGAATGGCAATGGGGCAATTTCCTGGACGCCTGGGTGTACCTGCCGTTCGGCCGGTTCTTCCTGAACAGCGCCATGGTCTCCGCCGCCGTCACCGTGATCGTACTGATCGTCTCCAGCCTCGCCGCCTATGCCTTCGCCCGGCTGCGCTTCGTCGGCCGCGACACGCTGTTCCTGACCTATCTGTCGACGCTGATGATCCCGCAGGTGGTGCTGGTGATCCCGCTGTTCCTGCTGATCAGCAGGCTGGACTGGGTGAACACCTTCCAGGCGCTGATCCTGCCGGTGGCCTTCGGCTCCTTCGGCACCTTCATGCTGCGCCAGTTCTTCAAGACCATCCCGCGCGAGCTGGAGGAGGCGGCGCTGTGCGACGGCGCCTCCCGCCTGCGCATCCTGGTCAGCATCATCCTGCCGATGTCGCTGCCGGTGCTGGGCCTGCTGGCCCTGTTCACCTTCACGGCGCAGTGGAACAGCTTCCTGTGRCCGCTGATCATCGTGAACGGGACGGAGCACGCGACCATCCCGCTGGGCCTCACCATGTTCCAGACCCAGCAGGGCACGCAGTGGAACTACCTGATGGCCGGCGCCGCGATCTCGATGATCCCCGGCCTGTGCCTGACCATCCTGCTGCAGCGCTACATCTTCAGCGGCATCGCCATGAATTCCGGGTTCGGCGGGCGGTGACGCCCGTGCATATCGTCATGGCGAGCCCGAAGGGCGTGGCCATCCAGGCGGCACCGGCCACTGGGAGGGCCACGTCGGCTTCGCCTCCTCGCCATGACGGTGATGGTTTTAGATAGGATCTATAACGATGCCTCTATTGCTAAATCCCATCTAGAGTCGCATTATCAGGCCAGCAACGACGTGGGAAGGGAAACGACCATGGACATGCATGTTCCGGCGCAGGCCGAGGCGCCGCGCCTCCTCACCGACGCGCAGATCCGGCAATTCCTGGCAAACGGCTATCTGGTGCTGCAGACGGCGCTGCCGAAGTCGTTCCACGACCAGGTCTTCCAGCGCTTCGACGACCTGATCGGCGCCGACCGGCATGAGAACCCGGGCAACAACCTGCTGCCGCTGGTGCCGGAGATCAATGCCGTGTTCGAGGACCCGGTGGTGAAGGGCGCCCTGACCAGCGTGCTGGGGCCGGACTACATCATGCACCCGCACCGGGCGCTGCATAAGAACCCGCCCGGCTCGCCGATCCAGCAATGGCACAAGGACAGCTACTGGGGCTACATGCGACGGGTGCGGAACCACCGGCCGCGCTGGGTCATGATCATGTACTACCCGCAGGACACGCCGGCCGAGCTGGGGCCGACCGGGGTGGTGCCGGGCAGCCACCTGCTCGCCGCCGGAATCCAGGACCCGGACGCGCTGGAGCGCAACGGCTCCGGCCCGGCCGGATCGGTGCTGATGATCCACTACGACATCTGGCACCGGAAGATGAAGAACCTGACCGCCGACAAGCGGTTCATGATGAAGTTCGAGTTCATCCGCATGTCCCCGGTCACAGCGCCGGCCTGGCCGCACGGCGACCCGGCCTGGCGGGCGCCGGAACAGGTCCCGTCCTTCGCCATGGAGGCGGCCTGGAAGGCGCATTGGCGCTGGCTGACCGGCGGCACTCCGGCCGGCGGCACGGCCGATCCCGACGCCCTGCGCGCGGCTCTGGCCGGCACGCCGGCGGAAGCAGCCGCCGCGATGTCGACCATCTCCGATCTCGGCCTCGCCGCCTCGGGGTTGGTGCCGGCGCTGCTGCCGCATCTCGACGGTGACGACGAGGCGCTGCAGCTCGACGCCGCCTATGCCCTGGGCGCGATCGGCGAGGCGGCGCTGCCGGCGCTGCTGCAGCGGGTCGAGGCCGACACCCGCCGCGATCCGGAGGACGGTTCGAACAAGAGCGATTCCGGCCGGCTGACGCCGAAGGACTGCATCGCCCTGTCGTCCATCTATGGTCTGGTCGAGGTCGGGGCGCCCGCGGTGCCGGAGCTGCTGCGCCTGCTGCGAAGCGGCGCCGGCCGGTCGCGCAAATTCGCCGCCTTCGCCCTCGGCGAGATCGCCGGCACCGGGCTGGAGGTGCGTAACGCTCTGATCGCCGCTGCCGGCGATCCCGACCCGCATCTGCGCATCGCCGCGGTCGAGGCGCTGGGGCTGAAGCCGGCCGACGACTTGATCGTCGCCGCGCTCGCCCAGGCCTTGGACGATGTCGATGCGGAGGTTCGCTTCGACGCGGTGCTCGGCCTGGCGCGGATGGGGCAGGCGGCCGCTGCGGCGGTGCCGGCGCTGGGGCGGGTGCTGACCAAGGACGAGAACCGCTATGTCCGCGGCTATGCGGTCGAGGCGCTGTCCCGCATCGGGGATGACGCCGCATACCAGGTGCTGCTACCCTATCTGAAACTCTCCCGCTGGTGTCCGATGACGACGTCGGCGAGCATTTTCTGACCTGTTTCAACGGCGCGGCATTGGCGGATCGGCGGCACTCCCCCACCAGCGGACATTCAGTCCAGGATTCGGCAGCCCAGGATCCGGAAGCGCTGGCCGCGCTGCTGGAACGGACCCTGTCCGGCGCCTCCGGCCGCTCGCTCGCGGGCGGCGCGGTGCGCCAGACGGTGCAGACGCTGGGCCGCGCCATCGTCGCCGGCCGCTATGCCGCCGACCGGCCGCTGCCGACCGAGACCGAGCTGGCCGCCGAACACGCGGTCGGCCGCAACGCCATGCGCGAGGCGATCAAGGTCTTGGCCGGCAAGGGGCTGATCCGCACCGCCAGGCGCTACGGCTCCCGCATCCGGCCGCGCGAGGAATGGTCGATCCTCGACCCCGACGTGCTGGCCTGGCACCTGCGCGAGCCGGACGGCATCGGCCGCTTCCTGGTCGAGATCTCCGAGCTGCGCGAGATCGTCGAGCCGCAGGCGGCCGAGCTGGCGGCCCTGCGCGCCTCGGATGAGGAGGCGGAGGCGATCGTCGCCCTGGCCGCAAGGCTGGCGGTGGAGACCATGCCGCAGGTGCTCGACACCGACGTCGCCTTCCACCTGGCGGTGCTGAACGCCTCGCACAACCGGCTGCTGTCCGGCTTCGCCCGGCCGCTCGACGTGCTGCTGCGGGTGCAGTTCCTGGTCTCGGCGCACGGCATCGCGGCGGAATATGCCTACAGCCCCTCGGCCGACTATCATATGGCGATCGCCGAAGGCATCCGCGGCCGCGACCCACGGAGGGCGCGAGACGCGGTGATGGCGATGCTGACCCGCAACCGCGGCATCGCCGAGAAGGTGGCGGCGCCGGACTGAAACGGGGAGGGCCGCATGGCGCGCGATCCGGGGCTGGAGGAGCTGGTGCGGGAGGCGCTGGGCGCCGAGCCCGGCCTGGACGAGAAGCGGATGTTCGGCGGCCTGGCCTGGCTGCTGCACGGCAACCTGCTGTGCGGCGCCAGGGTCGACAGCATGCTGGTGCGCCTCGGCAAGGGGAATGACGGCTGGGCGCTCGAGCAGCCGGGCATCGCGACGATGGTCATGCAGGACCGTCCCTTGCCGGGCTGGATCCGGGCCGGTGCCGCGGCCTATGGCGACGACGCGCTGCGCCGGCGGCTGCTCGACGCCGCGCTCGCCTTCGTCCGCACCCTGCCGCCGAAATAGCTACAGCGTGCCCAGCACGAAATCGGCGCGTTCGGCCACGCTCACCTTCGGCAGGATCACGACCTCATAGCCCAGCACCGGATAGTCCTGCAGCAGCCGCTCATACTCGGTGATGGCAGCGTCCAGGCCGTGGCGCCGCTCCGGATCGGTGCCGTAGATCTCCGGCCAGGGCGGGGCCAGGAACACCCGCTGATGATAGGGATGCGGCCGGGCCAGCGTCTCCAGCGCCGGCTCTCCGGTCATGTGCTGCAGCGCGGAGGCGGCGTCGACCAGGCTGCGGTCGAAGAACACCCAGCCGGGCCGACACTCGGCCACCGTCCGGTCGGCCAGCGCCACGGCAATGGCGCGGCGGGCGAAGGCCGGCCCGTCGACCCAGGGCAGGGCCCGGCCGCCGCTCTCCAGCTCTTCCTTGACGATGCGCCGCCCGGGCTCCTCGACCACCGCATGCCCGCGCCGGCCGAACTCCGCCAGCAGCGTCGACTTGCCGCCGCCCGAGCAGCCGGAGATGACGACGAAACGGTTCATCTCGAACCCTTGTCCGCGTTTGATCTGGGATGTCGCGGCACTCAGCCGTCCCGGGTGAGCGCCATGATGTCGTCTGTGCTCATCGCCACATCGTCCCGTCCCCGCAGATGGGAGACAATCTGGCCGCGGCCATACTGCCGCGGCGAGCAGCCCATCACCCGCTTGAACGCCGTGCTGAAAGCGCTTTCGGATTCGTAGCCGAGCGAGAGGGCGATGGCGGAGACGGAATCGCCGGAATGCGTCAGCCGGTCCGCGGCCAGCAGCATGCGCCAGCGCGTCAGGTATTCCAGCGGGGCCTCGCCGACAGTCTCCTTGAACCGCAGGGCGAAGCTCGACCGCGACATGCCGGACCGCGCCGCCAGGTCCTGCAGCGTCCAGCGCTGCGCCGGGTCGTCGTGCATGGCGGTGATCGCCGTGCCGATCCGCCGGTCCGCCAGGGCAAACAGCCAGCCGACACCGGCCTTCGGCCCTTCCGCCAGATGCAGCCGCAGCGCCTGGATCAGCATCATATAGGCCAGATGCTGCGCCACCAGGAAGCCGCCCGGCTGCCGCTCGCGCAACTCCTGCCCCATCCGCTCCATGCACCAGCGCAGCGACGCTCGGTCCGGCTCGGACCGGATATGGACGATCGGCGGCAGCGCCCGCAGCAGCATGCGGGCGTGGCTGCCGTCGAGGATGAAGTGCCCGCCGAGGACGGAGAACTGGTCGCCGCCGTTGAGCAGGGCGATGCCGCCGCTGCGCCGGCTGGGCAAGATCGTCATGGCGTCGACGGGGGTCAGCGCCAGGTCGCTGGCCAGGCGGAAGGGCTGGCCCCAGGGCAGCAGGAAGCAGTCGCCCCGCTGTAGCTGCACCGGCGAGGCATCGACACCCTCCACCGCCAGCCAGCATTCGCCGGACCCGATAGTGTAGCATTTGATCCCGTCGTGCCGGGGAAAGCGGATCGACCAGTCCCCGCCGGCCTCGAAGCCGCCGAACCGGTAGCTGCGCGGCTTCAGCAGGGACAGCACGTCGGACAGCGGATCCATGAGCGGTCTCGGACGATCGCGAAGAAAGTCTGGACTTCATAGCATAGATCGTCCCTCCGAACCGCCTATCCTCACGGTCGTGCCGCAGGGCGGCCCCTGACATCACATCAAGGACAGAGCGATGCGTGTCTTCGTTACCGGCGCCACCGGTTTCGTCGGCTCGGCCGTTGTCGGCGAGCTGATCGGCGCGGGCCACCAAGTGCTCGGCCTCACCCGCTCCGATGAGGGTGCGGAAGCCCTTCTCGCCGCGGGCGCCCAGCCGCACCGCGGCGATCTCGAGGATCTCGACAGCCTGCGCCGCGGCGCCGCTGCCGCGGACGCCGTGGTCCACACCGCCTTCATCCATGACTTCTCGAAGTTCCGGGAGAATTGCGAGATCGACCGCCGGGCCATTGAGGCGCTCGGCGCCGTGCTCGCGGGCTCCGACCGCCCGCTGCTGGTCACCTCCGGTGCGGCGGTGGTGGCGGCGGGGCCGGTCGGGACCGAGGAGGATGGGCCGGTTCCCAGCTCCGCCACCTATCCCCGCATGTCCGAGGCGACGGCCGCCGAGCAGGTGGCGCGGGGCGTGCGCGCGGCCGTGGTGCGCCTGCCGCCTTCGGTCCATGGCGACGGCGACCACGCCTTCGTCCCGATCCTGATCAAGCTGGCCCGAGAGAAGGGCGTGTCGGTCACGATCGGCGAGGGGCTGAACCGCTGGCCCGCCGTGCACCGGTTCGATGCCGCCCGTGTCTACCGGCTGGCGCTGGAGCGCGGCCCCGTCGCCGGGGCCCGCTATCACGCGATCGCGGAGGAGGGCGTGCCGTTCCGGGACATCGCCGGCGTGATCGGCCATCGCCTGGGCGTGCCGGTGGTTGGCAAGTCCCCGGACGAGGCGGCGGCGCATTTCGGCTGGTTCGCGATGTTCGTCGGGATGGACGTCCCGACCTCGAGCGAACAGACCCGGGCCATGCTGGGCTGGCAGCCGCAGCAGCCCGGGCTGATCGCCGATATCGATCGGCCGGCCTATTTCGCAGGCTGACCGGACGTGTGGGCGGGTGCTACGGCGCCCGGCCCTTGCTCCGCAGCCAGTCCTCGTATTCCGGCCGCGCGGCGTCGCTCAACGGGTAGTAGCGGCGCAGGTCGCCGCCTTCGGACAGGCGCTCGCGCGAGAACTCCTCCCATTCATGGTGGTGGGTCGCCTTCTCGATCACCTCCGGCGCCAGCGCCACCGGCACCACCACGGCGCCGTCGTCGTCGGCGACGATGATGTCGCCCGGCATCACCAGCACGCCGCCGCAGGCGATCGGGATGTTGACGCCGAAGGGCATCAAGTCGGTCTGGGTGTGGAAGTTCGGGGTCACGCCGCGCAGCCAGAAGCCGAGGTCCAGCCGCCCGGTGTTCGGATAGTCGCGGATGCAGCCGTCGATCACCACGCCCAGCCCGCCGCGGCCCTTGAAGTAGGTCAGCATCATGTCGCCGAACACGCCGCTCTTCATGTCGCCCCGGGCGTCGACGACGACGATGTCGCCCTTCTGCGCGTGATACAGCACGTGCCGGTGCAGCTGCTTCTCCGGCTCGGCGTATTCGTCTTCGCCATAGAGGTCCTCGCGCTTCGGCATGAACTGCAGCGTCAGCGCCGGCCCGGCGATCGCCTTGCCCTTGGTCCAGGCCACCGGGCCGCCGATATGGGTGTTGCGGATGCCCATATGGGCCAGGGTGCTGCTGGCCGTGGCGGCGCCGATCGCCTGCAGCGCCGCGCACCATTCCGCCGGCGGCCGCTTGATGTCGCTGGTCTCGATCATTCTGGGGTTGCTTTCTCTTCGAAGATCAATGCTTTGTGCCCGGATCCCCTCCATTGTCATTGCCGGGCTTGACCCGACAATCCAGAGGGTCTCGACAGTCTCTGGATGCCCGGGTCAAGCCCGGGCATGACAGGAGAGGGGATGGCGGCGGCTAAGGCTCGTCGCCGAAATAGCTGGTGCCTGGCTGCAGATGCGCCCGCGCCACATCCTCGTTCAGGGTCAGGCCGTGGCCCGGCCGGTCGTTCAGGTGGATGAAGCCGTCGACGATCGGCGGGCCGCCATCGACCAGGTCGCTCCACCACGCCACGTCATGGGCGTGGAATTCCATCACCAGGAAGTTGTTCATGGCGGCGCAGACATGGGCGCCGGCCACGGTGCCGATCGGGCTGGCCACGTTGTGCGGCGCGATCGGAATGTAATACAGGTCGGCATGGTCGGCGACCTTCTTGGCCTCGGCCAGCCCGCCCATCTTCGGGATGTCCGGGGCGATGATCCGGGCCGCCTGCTTCTCGATCAGCTCGCGGTAGCCGTGCTTGCGGTACAGGTTCTCGCCGGTGCAGATCGGCGTCCGGGTCGAATGGGTGACATGGCGCTGCGCCTCGATGTTCTCCGGCGGCACCGGGTCCTCCAGCCACAGCAGGTCGAACGGCTCCAGCGCCTGCGCCAGCTTGATGGCGTCGTTCACCCCGAACTTCCAATGCGCGTCCATCGCCACCATGATCTCGGGCCCCACCGCCTCGCGCACGGCGCGGACGAAGTCGACCATCCAGGCCATCTCGCGCGACCCGATGGTGCGGTTGAACGGCTCGAACCACTGTCGGCGCGGGTTCGGATCGTCGGAGATGTCGATGGTGTGGGGGTTGCGGGTGTCGAGGTCGAACTTGATGGCGCTGAAGCCGTCCGCCACCACCTCGCGCGCCTTGGCGGCGTAGGAGGACGGCTCCGGCGTGTCGCCGGCGTGGCAGTCGGCATAGATCCGGATCTTGTCGCGGAAACGGCCGCCGAAGAAGGTGGAGATCGGGGTCTGCAGCGCCCGGCCCAGCAGGTCCCACAGCGCGATCTCGATGCCGCTGATCGCGGTCACGGTGGCGCCGGCCTGCGATCCCTCGCCGGACAGGCAGCGGATCAGGATCTCGACGATCTTGCCGATGTTGACCGGGTCCTCGCCGATGATGACCGGCTTGGCCTTGTGCACCAGCTCGGCCACCCCGGCGCCCCAATAGGCTTCGCCCAGGCCGGTGATGCCGGCATCGGTCTCCACCTTCACCAGCACCCACGGGAAGTTCCCCGCGATGACGGCGGTGCGCAGATTGGTGATCTTCACGTGTTTCCCTCCGAGAGCCGGCCCGCTTGCCGGGGCCGGTGATTGGTCAGGCTGCCGGCAGCGCGCGACCGGTCTTGCCGTCGAACAGGTGCAGCTTCTGCTGGTCGAATTCGAGCCAGACCGGCTGGTCGATCCCCAGCTTGACGTCGGGGGTGACGCTGACCACCAGCGGGGCCGACCCCAGATGCACATGGGCGTAGGTGATGTCGCCGGTCGGCTCGACCGTGTAGACCCGGCCGGCGACCGCCCCCGGCACCGCCTCGCGGTGCAGCCGGATGGTGCTGTGCCGGGCGCCCAGCACGATCTCGCCATCGGTCGCCGCCCGGGCCTTGCGGGCATTGGCGTCGGACAGGGCATAGCGCCAGCCGTCCGGGCTCTCGATCTCGGCGCCGTTCCCAGTCACCCGGGCCCGCACCAGGTTCATCGCCGGGCTGCCGACGAAGCCGGCGACGAAGGTGTTGACCGGGTGCTCGAACACCTGCTCCGGCGTGTCGTATTGCTGCAGCACGCCGCCGCTCATCACCGCCATCTTGTCGGCCATGGTGACGGCTTCCATCTGGTCGTGGGTGACGTAGATCACCGTCGCCTTCAGGTCCTGGTGGAAGCGCTTCAGCTCGGCCCGCATCTGGGTGCGCAGCTTGGCGTCCAGGTTCGACAGCGGCTCGTCCATCAGGAACACGCGGGGGTCGCGCACCAGGGCCCGGCCCAGCGCCACGCGCTGCTGCTGCCCGCCGGACAGCTCGCGCGGCCGCCGCTCCAGCAGATGCTCGATGTCCAGCAGCTTGGCGGCGGCCCGGACCTTAGTCTCGATCTCGGCGTTCGGCAGCTTCCGCATCTTCAGCGGGAAGGCCAGGTTCTTGAAGATCGTCTTGTTCGGGTACAGCGCATAGTTCTGGAACACCATGGCGATGTCCCGGTCCTTGGGGTCCAGGTCGTTGACCAGCCGGTCGCCGATCTGGATGTCGCCGTCGCTCAGCTCGATCAGCCCGGCCACCAGGTTCAGCGTCGTCGTCTTGCCGCAGCCGGACGGGCCGACCAGGGCCACGAACTCGCCGTCGCCGACCGTCAGCGAGACATGGTCGACGACCGTCAGGTCGCCATACCGCTTGACCACGTCCCGCAGGACCACCTCTGCCATCGGCTCCCCTTCTCGTCAGGACTTGACCGCGCCCTCGGTCAGGGCGCGGACGAAGTATTTCTGCAGGACCAGGAACAGCACGACGACCGGCACGCTCATGATGAACGACGCCGCCATCAGCCCGGGCCAGTTGGTCGCGTATTCGGTGAAGAAGCGTTCCAGCCCGACCGGCAGGGTCAGCTTGCTCTTGTCGTTGATGAAGGTCAGGGCATAGACGTATTCGTTCCACGCCAGGACGAAGGAATAGATCGCGGTGGCGATGATCCCGGGCGTGGACAGCGGCATGACCACGAAGATGAAGGCCTGGAACCGGGTGGCGCCGTCGATCCGCGCCGCCTGCTCCAGCTGCGGCGGGATGTTGTCGTAGAAGCCCTTCAGCAGCCAGATCGACAGCGGCAGGCCGAAGGTCAGGTACGTCAGGATCAGCGACCAGGCCGTGTTCACCAGCCCCATCCACTTCATCATGATGAACAGCGGCATCAGGAAGACCACGGCCGGGAACATGTTCCGGACCAGCACCGCGTAGAACAGCAGCTTGCGGCCAGGGAAGCGGAAGCGCGAGAAGGCGTAGGCCGCCGGCACCGCGATGACGACGCCCAGGATCGTGGTCGCGGTCGACACCATGACGCTGTTCAGCAGGTAGTGCAGGAACTCCTGCCCGACCTCGTTGGTCGGCGACAGCAGCCGCGTGTACTGCTCCAGCGTCGGGTTCGACGGGATCCATTCCGGCGGGTATTGCAGCGCGGCGAACTGCGTCTTCACCGAGGTCAGCAGCATCCAGGCCATCGGCAGCACGGTGAAGATGCCGAGCAGGACCAGGTAGACGATGCGGGCCACGCCCCAGCCGCCGGTCTTGGCGCGGCGGCGCTTCGCGGCGGGCCGCCGTTCAAGCGTCACGGCGCTCATGGCCTTTCGCCCTGGGTCAGCGCCCGGACGTAGAACCAGCCCAAGCCCATCATCACCACGAACAGGATCACCGAATAGGCCGAGGCAATGCCGAAGCGGATGCGGCCGAAGGCCAGCTGGTAGATCTGGGTGATCCAGATGTCGGACGACCCGGCCGGGCCGCCCCCGGTCATGATCCAGGGGATGGTGAAGCCGTTCAGGTTGGTGACCAGCAGCAGCAGCACGGTCACCATCGTCACCCCCTTCAGATGCGGCATGGTGATGTGCCAGAAGCGCTGCCAGATGCCGGCGCCGTCGACCTTGGCGGCGCGGTGCAGCTCGTCCGGCACGGTCTGCAGCCCGGCCAGCAGCATGATCATGGCGAAGGGGAACTCCTTCCAGACATTGACCACGATCAGCGACGGCAGCGAGGTGTGGACGTTGTCCAGGAAGTTGATCGGCGTCTCGGTGATGCCGAAGGCCACCGACAGCGCCCCGATCACGCCGAAATCGCTGTGGTACAGCCAGCGCCAGACA
Source organism: Inquilinus sp. YAF38 (assembly GCF_052113205.1). Classification (NCBI taxonomy): domain Bacteria; kingdom Pseudomonadati; phylum Pseudomonadota; class Alphaproteobacteria; order Rhodospirillales; family Rhodospirillaceae; genus Inquilinus; species Inquilinus sp. YAF38. The sequence continues at coordinate 30,407 of NZ_JBFRCU010000023.1, forward strand.
TAGGAGGCAGCGACCGCGCTGATCACATAGGGAATCAGGAACAGCCCGCGCAGCATGCCGCGGCCGATGAAGGAGGTGTTCAGCGACAGCGCGGCGCCGAGCCCGAGGATGAAGGCGAATAAGGTGGAGAACACCGTCCAGATCAGGGTGTTGACCGTGACTTCGCGGAAGCTGTCGCTGCCCAGGATACGGCTGTAATTGTCGAGGCCGACGTAGGTCTTGTCGGCCATCGCCAGGCTGGGCGGGGTGTTGAAGAAGGACAGGTAGACTGTGTCGTAGATCGGGTAGCCGATCACCAGCAGCATCACCGCGAAGGCCGGCAGGATGTAGAGATAGTCCGCCCAGTGGGGGGCGATGCGTCGCATCAGCCCGAGGCGGCGGCGGGGTGCCGCCCGCGCCCTGGGCGCATCGTCCTGCGCGGCAGCCATGGTCACGCCCGGCTCTCCTCTTGTGGCGGAAGGGGACCGGCCGGCGCCTCAGGCACCGGCCGGGTGCGGGACGGGGCCTAGAGGCCCGACAGCAGGTCCTTGATCTTGCTGGCGGCGTCGTCGGCCGCCTCGGCCACGGTCATCTTCCCGGTCAGCGCGTTCTGCATCATGTTCGGGACGATGATGTTCATGATCTCCGCCGATTCCGGGATCACCGGGAACGGGATTCCGCTCGGCAGCATCGAGGTGGTGACGTTCAGGAACTTGATCTCGTCCAGCCGCTGCTTCATCCATTTGGTGCGGAAGCCGCGGGTGTTGCCGGGGTTGGAGCCGACCCAGGCCACCTTGGTCGACCATTCCGGCCCGGTGGCGAAGGCGATGAAGGCGCGGGCGGCGTCCTTGTCCAGCCCGCCATCGACCACATCCGGGTTGAAGATGTGGGCGTTGGACCCGCCGAACACCACGGCGCGCCGCGCCGGCCCCTTCGGGATCAGCCCGTAACGCATATTCGCCACCACCGCGTCGGCCACCGCCTTGTCGGCGCCGGTCGCCTTCTTGGCGCGGTCGAGCATCGTGGCGTATTCCAGCGGGTGGCTGATCATCATCGCCAGCTGGCCGGAGATGAACGGGTCCTGGTTCTCGGTCTGGGTGTTGGTCAGGGCCGAGGTCGGCACCGACTTGTCCCGGACATACATGTCGTAGGACGCCTGCAGCGCGGCCTTGGAGCCGTCATTGTTGATGTAGACGTTCTGGTAGGTCGGGCTCGCCTCGGCCTCGTCCAGTGCGCCGCCGCCATAGGCCCAGCATTGCGGCATGTAGCGGAACGGTGTGTTGCCGGCATTCGGCCGGGCCACCAGGCCGTAGCCGTTCTTGCCGGTCTTGTCCTTGATCTGCTTGGAATAGGCGACCAGGTCGTCCCAGGTCGCCGGCGGGCTCTCGGGGTCGAGCCCGGCCTCCTTGAAGATCTCGGCGTTCCAGATCAGCGCCATGGTCTCGTTGTTGGTCGGCACCCCGTAGGTCTTGTCCTTCCAGGTCACCGACTTCATCGCGCCGGGCCAGAAATCGGCGGTGTGGTGGCCGACCAGCTCGGGCGACAGCTCGCTCAGCTGGCCCTTGGCGGCGAATTCGACGCCCCACAGGATCGGCAGCTTCGCCGCCATCGGCGCGGCGTTGCCCAGCGCCGCGGCGCGCAGCTTGTTCAGCATCTGGTTGTAGTCGAGGTTCTGCTTCTCGACCGTGATGTTCGGGTAGGTCTTGGCGAAGGCCTCCCAGAACTGGGCGTCGATCTCGTGATCGATCCGGGGCGACGCCTCGTTCGGCCCGACCCACCAGTAGGTCAGCCGGCCCTTGTAGTCGAGCGGCACCACCTTGGCGCATTCCGCCGCGGTGTCGACCTCGATCGTGCCGGCGATGCTGCTGATGTAGTCCGGCGTCCAGTTGGCGATGTCGATGCCCGTGTCCTGCGCCAGGGCGCGGAGCGGGCCGAGCCCGGCGGCCAGCGCCCCGGCTCCGGCGGCATAGCCGAGGAAGCGCCTGCGGTCGACGGCATGGGTAAAGAGGTCACCTGCATGAGGCTTGGTCATGAGCGGTCCTCCCAATGGCCTCGCTTGTCGTCTGCGAGTTCCGGGTCAGCCTAGGCTTCGGGGGCAAAACGCGTCAAGGTTCTCTGCGCAACAAGTTGCGGTTTTTGTTATGTTGTTAGTCAGTAACATTCCTCGACCGGGCGTTCAGTCGAAGAATTCCCTGTCTTCATCGGCCAGGTATTGCCGGGCGCGTTCGGGGTTGATCTCGACGCCCATGCCGGGCCGGTCCCAGACCTCGATCAGCCCGTTCCGCACGATCGGGTTCGGCAGGCCATCGACGATGTCATACCACCAGGCCGGATTGCCGCTCGGGTACTCGAAAGCGATGAAGTTGTTCGGCAGCGTGGCCGAGACCTGGACCAGCGCGGCCAGGCCCAGGAGCCCGTTGCCGGTGCCGTGCGGCGCCATCAGGATGCCGTGCAGGTTGGCGTATTCGGCGATCCATTTCAGCTCGGCGATGCCGCCGACATCGCAGGGGTCGGGGCCGACCACGTTGACCGCATGGCCCTCGATCAGCGCCTTGAAGTTCTGGCGCAGATAGATCTGCTCGCCGGTGTGGATCGGGGTCGAGGTCGCGCGGGTGACCTCGCGATACACGTCGGCGTTGACATAGGGCACGTAGTCGCCGGTGAGCAGGTCCTCGAGCCAGAGCAGGTTGTAGGGCTCGACTGCACGGGCGAAGCGGATCGCGTCCGGCACGGTCCAGCCCGGCCCACAATCCAGCGCCAGCGCGACCTTGTCGCCCAGCACTTCCTTCATCGCCGCGACGCAGTCGACCATGTGCTTCAGGCCGCGCTCGGTGATCAGTCCGGAATCCATCGCGCCGTGGAACACGCTCTGTCCCGGGTCGCCATAGTAGAAGCCGGGCACCTCCCGCTTCATCGGGCTGTGGAAGCCGATGCCCTGCTTGATCATGGTGAAGCCCTCGGGCAGGGCCATCTGCCGCTTGGCGTCGGCGGCGTAGTGCTCCGGCGAGTAGCCGCCCATCGGCACGCGCAGCGAGCCGTTATAGACCCGCACCTGGTCGCGCACCTTGCCGCCCAGCAGCTTGTGCACCGGCAAGCCCGCCGCCTTGCCGGCGACGTCCCACAGCGCCATCTCGATGGCGCTGACTGCAGCCCCCCAAGGCTTGAACGCGCCGCGCTGGCGGATCCGGGTCATGGTCCGCTCGACCAGCGTCGGGTCCTCGCCGATCAGGGCGTCGCGGAAATGCAGGATGTGCGGCTTCAGATAGGGCTTGTAGGATTCGACCTCGCCATAGCCGCTGATGCCCTGGTCGGTGACGATGCGCGCGATCGGGTTCTTGCCGATCACGGCACATTTCAGATCGGTGATCTTCATGGTCCTGGGCGCCCCGCTCGGTGGGGACGGGCGTCGCCGCCCACCCGGTTGTTTCCTCCGCTGCCCTTTTTATGTCCGATCTAGGCAGTCGATGGCCGAGCCTAACACAGGCAAGAGTCATTGCAACTTGTTAGGTACGAAAAAATGCGAGAGCCAGTTTCGCGTTGCCTCTCCCGCTTGCGGGAGAGGTCGGAGACGCGAAGCGGCTCCGGGTGAGGGTCCTTTGTCGAGGCCCGGGCCAGCCCTCACCCGGTCTCGCTGACGCGAGCCCGACCTCTCCCGCCAGGCGGGAGAGGCAATTAGAGCGGACCGGGTAGGCCGGATCCCACTATTTCGCCGCCTTCGCCCGCTTCAGCACCGGCGCCAGCCAGGCCGTCGGCGCGGCGGGGCCGGTCGAGCCACGGGTGACGATCTCGGCCACCAGCGCCAGGCGCACCGGCGGACGGGCCGCGGCTTCGGCGTCGCCCAGCCGGTCGGCGATGCAGCGCACCATGGCGGCGCCGATCTCGACCTGCGGCGTCCGCACCGTGGTCAGTCGCGGCGACATCTGCGAGGCCGCGGCGAAGTCGTTGAACCCGACCACCGAGATGTCCTCGGGCACGCGGATGCCCAGGCGCAGCAGGTCCGAGACCACGTTCACGGCGATACCGTCATGGGCGCAGAACAGCGCCGTCGGCGCGCTGCCGCGACGGAGATGGGCCAGGAAGACGCCGCGGAACCCCTCCGCCTCGTCGAAGACGATGTCCTCGGCCGTGGCGTCCGGCGCCTCCAGCATGCCGTCGCGGAAGCCGCGGTAGCGCTCGGCCCGGCCAAGCGGCAGCGTGCTGCCATGGACGAAGGCCGTGGCCCGGTGGCCAAGCCCGAGCAGCAGCCGGGCCACGCCGACCCCGGCCTCCCAATCGGCGCCGACCACCTGGTCGATCCGCTCCATCGCCCCGACATAGGTGGCGCAGACCACCGGCAGCCCCGTGCAGGCGGCGGTGGCGGAGATCTCCTGCGGCCGCGGCACCGCCAGGATCAGCCCCGCGACGGCACTGTCCAGCGGGCCGCCCTCGGCCAGATGCCGGGCCTGGCGCGGCACGATCGAGAAGCCCAGCCGCTCGCCCTCGCGCTCGGCGCCGTGCAGCATGTTCAGCCACAGCTCGCTGGAGACCGGGTCGATCTCCTGCCGGATGAACAGGATCTGGCCATCGGCGGCTGGCAGCTCCTGGCTGCGGCGATAGCCCAGGCTGTGGGCGGCGCGCAGCACCCGGTTGCGGGTGGCCTCGCCGACACCGGACTTGCCGGACAGCGCACGGGACACCGAGAACTTCGAGATCCCGAGCCGGTCGGCGATGTCCTGGATGGTGACGCGGCCTGCGCTCATGCGGCGTTGCGCTCCTGTTTGGGCCGCACCTTCTGCCGCAGCGCTGGTTCCGCCGTCAACATCATCGCATGCAACCGGTCCGGCTTGCGCAACTTGTTTGGTGATGATAGCAAATTACCTAACGAACAGCAAACTGCAGGGGCGGAGACCATGACCACCGGACGTCTGGATGACGCTGCCATGGGCAGGGTCGAGGATGCCGCGTCGACCCATTCCCGGCCGAGCGAGCTCAGGATCACCGATCTGCGGGTCGCGGTGGTGGTCGGCAGCGGCTACCACCCGATCATCCGGATCGACACCAACCAGGGCATCTCCGGCCTCGGCGAGGTGCGGGACGGCGGCCATGCCGAATATGCCCTGCAGTTCAAGCACATGCTGCTGGGGCAGAATCCCTGCAATGTCGACATGATCTTCTCGGCCCTGCGCCGCTACGGCAATTGGGGGCGGGAAGGGGGCGGCGTCTCCGGCATCGAGATCGCGTTGTGGGACCTGGTCGGCAAGGCCTATGGCGTGCCCTGCCACCAGTTCCTCGGCGGCAAGCACCGCGACCGGGTGCGGATCTATGGCGACACGCCGGCCCCGGCCCAGCCGACGCCGGAGGGCTATGTCGAGGCGGTGCTGCGGCGCAAGGCGCTGGGCCTGACCTTCATCAAGTTCGACCTGCCGCCGCGCTTCTTCAACGCGGTCGACGGCGCCCTGGTCGGCCAGGCCACCCGCCACGAATACGACCTGGCCAAGGCCTGGCGCGCGCCGGGCGCTGGCCGGGGCATCAAGCTCAGCCAGAAGGGCATCGCCGCCGCGGTCGACGTGGTCCGCGCCGTGCGCGAGGCGGTCGGCCCCGAAATCTCGCTGTGCATCGACCATTTCGGCGAGGGCTTCGTGACCGCCGACGAGGCGATCCGCCTGGGCCACGCGCTGGAGCCGTTCGATCTCGCCTGGGTCGAGGACCCGCTGCCCTGGCACGATTTTGCCGGCCACAAGAAAGTGGCCGACGCGCTGCTGACCCCGGTCGCGGCGGGCGAGGAGCTGTATCTCTGGGACGGCTTCCGCGAGCCGATCGAGACCCGCGCCTTCGACATCCTGCATCCCGACCTGCTGACCTCGGGCGGCATGCTGGAGACCAAGCGCATCGCCGACTACGGCGAGCGCTTCGGCCTGGCGACCGCGCTGCACGCCTGCTGCACGCCGATCGGCCTGATGGCGAATGTCCATTGTGGCGCCGCGATCTCCGGCCTGGTGGCGGTCGAGCATCACGGGCTGGACATCCCGAACTGGGGCGACCTGGTGACCGGGATCGACCCCGATTATCTCGAGGGCGGCTACGTCACCGTGCCGGACACTCCGGGCCTGGGCATCGAGCTGAACGAGGAGGCGGTGGCGGCGCAGCTGCGCCACCCCGGCGCCCTGTTCCAGCCGACCGAAGAGTGGAACCGCATCCGCATCGGCTTCGAGCGCCGGTCGCGGGGGTGACGCAGCCGGCGCCCCGCACCCCGCTACAGCTGGAACTGCAGCCGGCGCGACAGCACGATGCCCGCCGCCCCGCGCAGCGTGGCGAAGCCTCGCTGGTCGGTCAGCAGCACATGCGGGTCGCTGCCGGGGCGCGGCGGCACCAGGCGGCCGACATGCGCCTCGATCGCCGCCCGCAGCCGCTCGCCGGCCTCGACCACCTCGCCGTGCAGCACGAAATGGTTGGGTGCCAGCGTCTGCTGCAGGTTGGCGATGCCGACCGCGATGTTGCGGGCATAGAGGTCCAGCAGCCGCCCGGCCGCGTCGGAGCCGGCCTCGGCCTGGCCGGCCAGCAGGGCAGGGGTCATCGCCTCGGCCCCGGGCAATCCGGCGGCCTGCGCCTGGCGCCGCAGCCAGCCGATCGTCGCGATCGTCTCCCAGCAGCCGCGGCGGCCGCAGGCGCAGATCTCGCCGTCGAGCTGGACGAAGGTGTGGCCCAGCTCGCCGCCGGCGCCGGCCGGCCCGCTCTGCAGATGCCCTTCCAGCTGCAGGGCGCCGCCGATCACGTCCGACAGGTACAGCACCGCGAAGGTGCGCAGGCTGCGGCCGATGCCGAACCAGCGGTCGGCCAGCAGCAGCGCCCGCGGATGGTGGTCGAGATAGACCGGCAGGCCGGTCCGCTCCTCCAGCGCCGCGCCGAGGCCGAGGCCGGACAGGACCGGCGCCAGGTTGACCTTGACGATGACGCCGCGGTCCGTGTCGATCATGCCGGTGGCGCCGACGCCGATGCCCAGCGGCGGCTGCCGGGCGGTCGACAGGGTGCGCGACAGGCTCTCGGCGATCGCCGCGACCGCCTGGCCGGGGTCGTCGCCCTCCGTGGCGAACTCGGCGCGTTCGAGGGCCGTGATCTCGCCGGTCCAGGACACCAGCGCGGTGCGGACCGAGCCGTGGCTCAGAGCCACCGCTCCGATCTGCGGCGCATCGCGCGAGAACTGCAGCGGCCGGGCCGGCTTGCCGCCGGCGCCGCCCGACGAGGCGGGCTCGCCCTCGACCAGGATGCCATCATCGATCAGCGGCTGGACGATGCCGGTGATGGTGGCGCGGTTGACGCCGATATGGCGGGCGAGGTCGGCGCGGCTGGTCGGGCCGAGATCGAACAGCGATTGCAGCAGCCGGCCCCGGTTCACGTCGCCCATCTTGGCCGGGGACAGCAGGGAATGGGGCCGCGGCTTCACCGCCTCGGCGGCCGGGGATGCCTCGGCGGCGCTGTCTCCATCCCGACCCCGCGCGGCGGTCCCCGTCACCCGGCCTGACATCTTTCCAGTCGACATATCCCGTCTTCCCAAGAGGCAGGGTCCGGCCTCCCGACATAGTCTATCGCAGTGGTGCGTGATCCGGAGCGCTCGCCACTCCGTCCGGCCCATGCTCCGCCATGGTAACCGCGTTGACCGCAAGTTTGTTAGGAATTATAACAAACATGCGGAATAGCCGGTTCGAAACCTGTCTTCTTTAGACTGCAGTGCGGTTTCGTCCGCGGTCTATGGTCGGCACCGCGAATAACGCCGTACCCGGTTCCCGACACCAACACCCTTCGACATCGGAGACCCAGATGGGACTGCAGGAATGGTTCGGCCTCGACGGCAAGCGGGCGCTGGTCACGGGCGCAAGCCGGGGCCTCGGCCGTGAGATGGCCCTGGCACTGGCCGAGGCCGGCGCCGACATCATCATCACCGGCCGCACGCAGGAGACGCTCGACCAGACCGCCGCCGACATCCGTGCCGTCGGCCGCCAGGCCTGGACGGTCAGTACCGATATGGCGGTGCCGGAGGAGTGCGAGACGGCCTGCGGGACGATCCTCGCCGAGCTCGGCCCGATCGACATCCTGATCAACAATGTCGGCAACCGCGACCTCAACGTCCCGATCGAGGAGGAGACGCTGGCGGACTGGCGGTCGCTGATGGACCTCAACCTGACCAGCTGCTTTCTCGCGACCAAGCTGATCGGCGGTGCCATGCTGAAGCGCGGCCAGGGCGGGCGGATCATCAACATCGCCTCGATCAGCGCCCTGATCGCCAATCGCGGCATCGGTGGCCGCCACTATGAGACCAGCAAGGCGGCGGTGCTGCACTTCACCCGCTGCGCCGCGGCCGACTGGGCGCCGCACGGCATCACCGTCAACGCCATCTGCCCCGGCCTGTTCATGACCGACGCGAACCGGCACTGGAACGAGACGCGGCCCGACGTCATCGAGACCTTCGTCCGGCAGGTGCCGATGGGCCGCCCCGGCAACCCGCCCGAGATCGGGCCGCTCGCGGTCTATCTGGCCAGCCCCGCCGCGACCTATGTCACCGGCGCCGCCTATGTGATCGATGGCGGCTACACGTTGTGGTGAGCCCCTGGCAGGACGGCACCCCGCCGGTTCACCCCTTCGGCCGGTCGCGAGACGGCAGGGTGGTCCGCGGGATTCCGTCTTGCCGCCGGCGCCGCCTCCTTCGCGGTGAATTCGAGCCTGGGCGCCCCGCACGCATTCCATACGCATCCCGCGTTGACGACTAGTTTGTTTGGATCTATAACAAACATACCAATGAAGCGAGCCCGTGCCGGCGGTCCTGCCGGATGGAAGCAAGCCCGAAAAATCACAGGAGAGGCGAATGGATAAGGATCTGTTGGGTCGTTATCTGATGTCCCGCCGTCGTCTGCTGCAGGGCGCCGCCCTGGGGTCGGGCGCCGCCTTGACGGGGCTCGGCGGCCGATTGGCCCGCGCCGCGCCGGCCACGCCCCTGAGCTTCATCGGCTGGCAGTTCCAGCCGCAGATCGTCGAAGAGAACGTCAACACCTTCAAGAAGCTGTATGACGAGAACGTCAATTACGAGCTGGTGACCGGCGACTATCACCCGGTGGTCGAAACCAAGCTGACCGGCGGCCAGCGCATCGACATGCTGTATGCCGAGGAAGACCACATCGCCCGCTGGTGCACGGCGGAGTGGACCCGCGACCTCGAGGGGCTGGACGGTGTCGACGAGATGAAGGCCGGCATGTTCCCGGTCAGCGTCAAGTCGATGTCGCTGCCCAACGGCAAGCTGGCGGGGCTGCCCTATTACGCCGGGCACAACGCCTTCATCTACAATGAGGAGCATCTGCAGAAAGCCGGGCTGGCGGTGCCGGACAGCTGGGATTCGCTGCTCGACGCCTGCCGCAAGCTGAAGAAGGACGGCGTGTCGGACGCGCCCTACAACAGCGCCTGGGGCCAGAAATGGCCGGAGCTGTCCTGGAGCATCTTCTCCTGCTGGTACGCGGAAGGCGCGCCCGTCTTCGATGCGAAGAGCGACTTCGTCGACGACGCCGCGCTGCGCAAGGTGCTGGAGACGCACCAGGCCCTGTACAAGGAGCAGCTGGTGGCGGCCGATATCATGACGCTGCCGAATGAAGGCGTGCCCAGCTACGCCACCGGCCGCCACACCTTCATGGTGCTGCACGATTACGACCAGAAGGTCGCCAACGATCCCAAGCTCTCCAAGGCCGCCGGCAAGGTGAAGAACGCCCTGATGCCGGGCAAGACCAAGTCGACCTTCGCCTGGACCGCCGTCTACATGATGGGGGCGCAGCCGACCGACATCGACCGGACCTGGAACCTGCTGCGCTTCTTCGGCGGCAAGTCCAAGGACGGCCAGTACCATGTGATCAAGCGCTGGGCGCTCGATTTCGGCCTGGGCTCCGCCTACAAGGAGGTGATGGCCGATCCCGAAGTCGTCGCCAGCTTCGGCACGTGGCGCGACCTTGCCGTCACCAACAAGCAGCTCGAGCTCGCCACCTCCCGCGACATCGCCAAGCAGATCTGGTTCCCGGAATGGGACCTGTTCATGATGCAGCGGGTGCAGGAATACATCCGTGGCAGCATGTCGACCGACCAGATCGTCGACGAGCTCGRCAAGAAGGTCGCCGAGCTGAAGCAGCAATACCAGTAGCCGGCAGGAACGGCGGTCGCGGCCGTGCCGCGATCGTCCTTCGCCAGCCATTCGTCGGAGGGGCGGCCCGGTGACGATCACCATTCCGCAAGCAGCTGCCATCACCCGCCCGCGCCGCCGCATCGGACGGATCCCGGGCTTCGCCTATGGCGCGGTGGCGCCGACGCTGGCGATCGTGATCGCCGTCGTCGGCCTGCCGCTGGCCTACAGCCTGTATCTCAGCCTCCACCGCACCAACCCGATCACCAAGCGCTGGATCTTCGTCGGGCTCGACAACTATGCCGGCATGCTCGGCAATGCCGAGTTCTGGGCGGCGCTGGGCCGCACCGGCTATTTCGCCGCCTTTTCGGTGATCGGCACCACCCTGATCGGCATGGCCATGGCGCTGGTGCTGAACGAGCGCTTCGCCGGGCGCGGCTTCCTGCGCAGCGTCATGCTGGTGCCCTGGGCCATGGCGCCGGTCTCGGTCGGCGTCCTCTGGTCCTTCGTCTATGCCGGCGACTACGGCGCGCTGAACGGGCTGCTCAACGATCTCGGCCTCGGCTTCCTGGCCACGCCCTGGCTCGGCGATGGCTTTCGCGCACTCAACCTGGTCGCCCTGACCCAGGTCTGGAACCAGGCGCCGCTGACCGCCCTGCTGCTGCTGGCCGGGCTGCAGTCGATGCCGGGGAACCTGCACCGGGCGGCCATGCTGGACGGCGCCGGGCCGGTCGCCCGCTTCTTCGCCATCACGCTGCCCTGGCTGAAGCCCAACCTGCTGTTCATCGCCATCATCGCGACGATCAACTCGCTGATGGCCTTCGACATCCTGTGGATCATGACCCGCGGCGGGCCGGGCGCCGCCACCACGGTCTTCGCCTGGCTCGGCTACCTCTACTCCTTCCAGTTCCTGAAGTTCGGGGAAGGGGCGGCGATCCTGTACGGCCTCACCATCCTCAGCTTCGTCCTGGCGATCCTGTACTTCCTGGTGCTCGGGCCGCGGCAGAGCCGGGCGGCCGAGGCCTCCAGCGGCATCGTCCCGGACAGCGGCCGGGTCGGCGCCGGCCGTCGCCACGCCATGGTGACGCTGCCGCGCTACCGGCCGCGGGCGCGGCTGCCCCGGCCGGTCGAGGCCGTGCTGGCCCGCTGCGGCTTCGCCCTGTCCGCCCTACTGATCTTCCTGTGGTCGGCGCTGCCGGTGATCGCCCTGGTGCTGATGAGCATCACCCCGGCCTCGGACCTGATCCGGACGCCGCCCACCATGATCCCCAGCGGCTTTACGCTGCAGAACTTCACCGCGGTGCTGGCGCCGGAGCTGGCGGCCGGCAACGAGACCAGCGTCCAGGCCAAGCGGGTGCCGCTGTCGCTGCTGAACAGCTTCATCGTCGGCGTGGTGGTGGTGACGATCAGCGTCGCCCTGGGCACGCTGGCAGGCTACGCCTTCGCCCGGCACGGCAAGGCCCGCTTCTTCCGGATCAGCCTGTGGGGCCTGCTGCTGACCCGGATGACGCCGGCGCTGACCCTGGTGCTGCCCTTCTTCGTCATCTTCCGCACGCTGGGGCTGATCGACACCCGCACCGGGCTGGTCATCGCCTACAGCAGCATCCTGCTGCCGCTCAGCGCCTGGATGATGAAGAGCTACTTCGAGGGCATCCCGGTCAGCCTGGACCGGGCGGCGCTGATCGACGGCTGCTCGCGGCTGAAGATGCTGTGGAAGATCCTGTTGCCGGTGGCCCGGCCGGGCATCATCGCCGCCGCGATCTTCTGCTTCCTGGTCAGCTGGAACGAGTTCCTGTTCGCGCTGATCCTGACCTCGACCCCCGCGTCGCAGACCATCCCGGTGGTGCTGTCGGGCTTCCTCAGCCAAGCGCGCTTCTACGAATACGGGCCGATGTTCGCCGCCAGCGTGCTGTCGATCGCGCCGCCGGTGCTCATCGCCTTCCTGTTCCAACGCTACCTCGTCCAGGGCGCGCTCTCAGGCGCCGTCAAGGGCTGAGCCGGGAGGCCCGCATGACCTCGATCAACATCCGCGCCGTGTCCAAGAGCTACTCCCAGCACCGGGTGCTGAAGGGGCTCGACCTCGACATCGCCGATGGCGAGTTCATCTCCTTCCTCGGCCCGTCCGGCTGCGGCAAGAGCACCTTGCTCTACTGCATTGCCGGGCTGGAGGAGATCTCGACCGGCAGCATCCTGTTCGACGGGCGCGACATCAGCGGCCTGGCGCCCCGCGACCGCAACATCGCCCTGGTGTTCCAGGACTACGCCCTCTATCCGCACATGGCGGTGCGGGACAACATGGCCTTCCCGCTGCGCCAGCAGAGGGTCGGCGCCGACGCCATCAAGCGCCAGGTCGCCTGGGCGGCGGAGCTGCTGGGGCTGGAGGAACTGCTGGACCGGTCGCCGGCCGAACTGTCCGGCGGCCAGCGCCAGCGCGTCGCCGTCGGTCGCGCCATCGTCCGCAACCCGGCGGCGCTTTTGATGGACGAGCCGCTGTCCAACCTCGACGCCAGTCTGCGGGTGCGGATGCGGACCGAGATCAAGCGCCTGCAGCGCGAGCTGGCGGTGACGACCATCTTCGTCACCCATGACCAGGAGGAGGCGATGGTCCTGTCGGACCGGATCGCTGTGATGCATGACGGCGTGCTGCAGCAATTCGCCGACCCGATGGCGGTGTATCGCGAGCCCGCCAACCAGTTCGTCGCCGGCTTCATCGGGAGCCCGCAGATGAACTTCCTGCMCGGCTCCGCCGTCTCCGGCGGCCAGGACGACAGCCGGGTCGTCGGCATCCGCCCGCACGACCTGACGCCGTCCACCGGATCGGAGGACGGGGCGCTGTCCCTGACCGGCGAGCTGGCGCTGATCGAGCCGGCCGGGCCGATCCATTTCCTCGACGTGCTGGTCGGCGACCGCATGGTCAAGGCGACCTGCGGCGATCCCGGGGCCTTGCGCCCCGGCGCCAGCCTGACCCTGACCGCCGGCGATCGCAGCATCCACCTGTTCGACCGCGCCAGCGGCGCCCGGGTCTGATTTCACCGCAAGGAAGCGTTGCTCCCATGGCCTTCGATCTCGTGCTCAGGAACGGTCGGGTGATCGACCCGTCGCAGGGCATCGACCGCGTCGCCGACGTCGCCTTCGCCGGCGGCAAGGTCGCGGCGGTCGGCGCCGGCCTGGACCCTGGCGGCGGCGCCGTCCGCGACGTCTCCGGCCTGATCGTCACACCGGGGCTGATCGACCTGCATACCCATGTCTATTGGGGCGGTACCTCGCTCGGCATCGACGCCGAGGACTTCGCGCGGACAAGCGGGGTCACCACCTGCGTCGACACCGGCAGCGCCGGCCCCGGCAACTTCCCGGGCTTCCGCAAGCATGTGATCGAGCCGAGCCAGATCCGCATCCTGGTCTATCTCCACGTCTCCTTCGCCGGCATCTTCGCCTTCTCCGAACGGGTCATGGTGGGGGAAAGCCACGACATCCGGCTGATGGCGGCGCGGGACGCGGTCGAGGTGGCGGAGGCGAACCGCGACGTCATCATCGGCATCAAGGTCCGCATCGGCCGCATCGCCAGCGGCCCGGCCGGCATCGCCCCGCTCGACGTCGCCCTGCAGGTGGCCGACGAGACCGGCCTGCCGCTGATGGTCCATATCGACGAGCCGCCGCCCTCCTATGAGGCGGTGGTGGACCGGCTGCGGCCGGGCGATGTGCTGACCCACTGCTTCCGGCCCTTCCCGAATTCGCCGGTCACCCGCGACGGCACGATCAAGCCCGAGGTGCTGGCGGCGCGGCAGCGCGGCGTGCTGTTCGACATCGGCCACGGCAAGGGATCGTTCGGCTGGAAGACCGCGCGGACGATGCTGGACCACGGCTTCAAGCCGGACACCATCTCCTCCGACGTCCACGCGCTGTGCATCAACGGCCCGGCCTACGACCAGGTGACGACGCTGTCGAAGTTCCTGGCGCTGGGCATGCCGCTCGACGAGGTGATCGCGGCCTCGACCGTCAACGCCGCCAAGGCGCTGAACCGGCCCGAGCTCGGCACCTTCAAGCCCGGCAGCGTCGGCGATGCCAGCATCCTGTCGCTGAAGGACGGCGCCTTCCCGCTGGAGGATGTGCGCGGCGAGATCGTCACCGCCGACCGTCGGATCTTCGCCGAGGGCGTCGTGGTCAACGGGCGCTGGTGGCACCCGGCGGAAGGAACGAAGTGATGCAGCGCGGCGACGTCGAGACCTTCGCCAACCATATCGGCGGGTGCTGGGAAACCGAGCCGGAATGGATGCCGGCGGTGAACCCGGCGACCGGCGAGCCGATCGGTCGCCTGCCGCGCAGCAGCCGCGAGACGGCGCGGCGCGCCATCGCCACCGCGCGGGCTGCGCAGCCCGGCTGGGYCGCCACGCCGGTGTGGGAGCGGGCGAAGGCCTGCCTCGACATCGCGGCGCAGATCGACGCCGCGCGCGACCGCATCGCCCGCACCCTGAGCCTGGAGCAGGGCAAGCCTTTCAAGGAGGCGCAGGGCGAGGTCGGCAAGGCGGCGGACGGGTTCCGGCTGGCGGCCGAGCTGGTCAAGCAGCTGGGCGGCGAGACCCTGCCGGCGGAGGATCCGAGCAAGCTGGTGCTGACCCTGCGCCAGCCGCGCGGTGTCTACGCCGTGATCACGCCCTGGAACTTCCCGGTCAACATCCCGGTCGAGTACCTCGCCCCCGGCATCGCCACCGGCAACGCCATCGTCTGGGTGCCGGCGCCGACCACCTCGATGGCCGCGGTCGAGCTGATGCGCGCGATCGAGGCGGCGGGGCTGCCGCCCGGCGTGGTCAACCTGGTGATCGGGGAGGGGGCGGTGGTCGGCGACGAGATCGTCGGCCATCCCGACACCAACGGCATCGGCTTCACCGGCAGCCCGGCCACCGGCCAGCGCATCGCCGAGCGTGGCGCCGGCAAGCCGATGCTGCTGGAGCTCGGCGGCAACGGGCCGGTGCTGGTGTTCGCGGACGCCGATCTCGACCGTGCCGCCGCGGCAGCCGCCGGCGGTGCCTTCTTCAACGCCGGCCAGGTCTGCGCCGCCACCGGCCGGGTCCTGGCCCATCGCAGCATCGTCGAGCCCCTGGCGCAGCGGCTGGTCGAGATCGCCCGGTCGCACAAACTGGGCGACCCGCTGCAGCAGGGCACGACCATGGGGCCGCTGAACAACCCGAAGGTCGCGGCCAAGGTGCGCGAGCATGTCGACGACGCCGTCGCCCGCGGCGCCACGGTCCTGGCCGGCGGCAAGCCGCGGCCGGACCTGGGCAGCGACCTGTTCTTCGAGCCGACCGTGATCACCGGCGTCACCCGCGAGATGAAGATCAACCGGGAGGAGACGTTCGGCCCGGTGGTCCCGGTGCTGGCCTTCGACGATGACGATGAGGCGCTGGACCTCGCGCTGGACACCGAGCATGGCCTCAGCGTCGGTGTGTTCACCGCCGACATGGACCGGGCGCTGCGCTTCGGCGAGGCGATCCCGGCCGGCATCGTCAACGTCAATGCCGGCAGCACCTGGTGGGAGCTGCACCTGCCCTTCGGCGGCGGCTCCGGCACGAAGAGCGGCATCGGCCGCCTCGGCGGGCGCCACACGCTCGAGGCGATGACCGAACTCAAGATGATCTCGATCACCCGGACCGGGAAATGACGACAACCACACCTTCATCCGCCGTCGCGGCCCGGCTGCTGGCCGACCTCGTCGACCTGCTGCTGCCGGGCGATGGCGACTGGCCCTCCGGCGCCACCATCGGCGTCCAGTCGACGCTGGCGATCCGGCTGGTCGAGGAGCGCGGCGAGCCGGACCTCGCGCGCCTCTCTCAGGCGATCCTGCGAGCCGGCGGTCCCTTCGCCGATCATCCGGAGGAGCGGCGGATCGCCATCGTCAAGGCCCTGGAGGCGGCGGAGCCGGAGCTGTTCGGCTGGGTCCGCGACGCCGCGTACTTCGCCTATTACGAAAGCCCCTATGTGGTCGCGGTGATCAACGCCCAGGGTCATCCCTACCAGCTGCGGCCGCATGTGAAGGGCTACCCGCTGCAGCGTTTCGACCCGGCCCGCGACGCGCCGAAGCACGGCCGCGGCCGCTGGCTGCCGACCGGGGATGTGCGCCCGGTCGACATCTCCGCCCTCGATCTCGACACCGACCGCACGCAAGCCTGGGGCCTGAAGCGATGACCAAGCCAACCTGCGACGTCCTGATCATCGGTGCCGGCGCCACCGGCTCGCTGGCCGCCGTGGTGCTGGCCCAGGCCGGGCTGAACGTCGTCTGCCTCGAGCAAGGCTCATGGGTCGAGGCCGGCGACCACCCGCATTACAGCTCCGACTGGTCCTGGCAGCGAAAGACCCGGTGGAACGCCGACGTCAACCGCCGCCACCATCCGGACGACTACCCGGTCGTCTCCGACAGCTCGCAGGTGCTGATGTGGAACGGCGTC
The DNA here is from genome assembly GCF_052113205.1 of Inquilinus sp. YAF38. Classification (NCBI taxonomy): domain Bacteria; kingdom Pseudomonadati; phylum Pseudomonadota; class Alphaproteobacteria; order Rhodospirillales; family Rhodospirillaceae; genus Inquilinus; species Inquilinus sp. YAF38. The sequence continues at coordinate 46,955 of NZ_JBFRCU010000023.1, forward strand.
GGCGGCTCGACCAATGTCTATGGCGCGATCTGGCCGCGCTACCGCCCGTCGGACTTCCGCAAGGGCGACGAGCACGGGCTGCAGCCGAACTGGCCGATCGCCTACGAGGACATCGCCCCGTTCTACGAGGTGGCGGACCGCATGATCGGCGTCAGCGGCCTGGCCGGCGACCCGGCGATGCCGCCGCGCGACGCGTGCCCGACCGGGCCGCTGCCCTTCACCAAGGCGGCGCGCCGGCTGTCCCAGGCCTTCGACCATCTCGGCTGGCACTGGTGGCCGGCCGAGGCAGGGGTGATCTCGGAGGATTACGACGGCCGGCCGGGCTGCAACGGCTGCGGCATCTGCAACGGCTGCCCGCGCGGGTCGATGAGCAAGTATTCGCTGTCGATCTGGCCCAAGGCCCTGTCGGCCGGGACCGAGCTGCGCATCCATGCCCGGGTGCTGCGAATCGAGAAGGGCAGGGACGGCCGGGCCACCGGCGCCGTCTATATCGACCGCGAGACCGGCCGCACCGAGTTCCAGCCGGCCGAGATCGTGGTCGTCGCCGCCAACGGCGTCGGCACGCCGCGGCTGCTGCTGGCGTCGGACAACCTCGCCAACCAGTCCGACCAGGTCGGCCGCAACCTGCTGCACCACACGCTGGTGGGGGCCGAGATCTGGGTCGACGAGCCGATCGACGGCCATATGGGCTATGTCGCCTCGCTGATCAGCCGGCAATTCGCCGAGACCGACACCAGCCGCGGCTTCGTCAACGGCTTCAACTTCAACTGCCTGACCAGCACCTCGGCCGCGGCGGAAGTCGCCGCCGGCTGGATCACCGAGACCCGGGCGCCTTGGGGCCGTGATCACCACCGTTGGTTCGAGCGCCATTTCGGCCACGGCATCGGCGTCTACGCCATCGGCGACGACCTGCCGAACCCGGAGAACCGCGTCGCCCTCGATCCGGTGAAGCGCGATGCCGACGGCATCCCGGTCGCGACCATGCATTACGCGCCGGGTGAGAACGACCGGCGGATGATGAACTACATGCTCGACCGGCTGGTCGACATCGGCACCGCCGCCGGCGCCTTCGAGGTCAAGCTGCAGGACTACCGCGACAAGGACGGCGTCTACCGCACCCCGGCCTGGCACATGATCGGCACCTGCCGCATGGGCAGCGACCCGGAGACGTCGGTGGTGAACAAATGGCAGCAGAGCTGGGACGTGCCGAACCTGTTCATCGTCGACGGCAGCGTCCTGGCCACCGGCGGCGTGGTCAACCCGACCCCGACGATCTCGGCCCTGGCCTTGCGGGCGGCGACCCATATCCGCGACAATTTCCGCGAGCTGAAGGGCGCGACCCGGCCGATGGCGGCCTGAGCCCGAGGGAGTCCGATCGATGCTGCAGCCGCCGCCGGCCGAGCCGGGCATGCGCGAGGAGGAGGTCGACACCCCGGCCCTGATCCTCGACCTCGACGCCTTCGAGGCCAATCTCGACCATATGGCCGGGCTGGCCGCGGCGGCCGGGGTGAAGCTGCGGCCGCATGCCAAGACCCACAAATCGCCGGTGATCGCCCATCTGCAGCTGGCGCGCGGTGCGGTCGGCCAATGCACCCAGAAGGTGGCGGAGGCCGAGGTGCTGGCCTGGGGCGGCGTGCCCGACATCCTGGTCAGCAACGAGGTGGTCGGTGCGCGCAAGCTGGCGCGGCTGGCGGCGCTGACCCGGATCGCGCGGGTCGCCGTCTGCGCCGACCATCCCGATGGCGTGGCGGCGATCGAGGCCGCGGCGGAGGCGGCGGGCACGCGGCTGACCGTGCTGGTCGAGATCGATGTCGGCACCGGCCGCTGCGGCGTGGCGCCGGGCGACGAGGCGGTATCGCTGGCCCGGCGCATCGCCGCCAGCCGGCACCTCGTGTTCGGCGGGCTGCAGGCCTATCACGGCCGCGCCCAGCACCGCCGGTCGCCGGAGGAGCGTGCCGCCGCCATCGCCGAAGCGGCCGACGCGGCGCGGCGGACGGTGGAGGGGCTGCGTGGCGCAGGCCTCGGCTGCCCGATCGTCGGCGGCGCCGGCACCGGCACCTTCGCGCTGGAGGCGGCCAGCGGCGTGTTCACCGAGCTGCAGGTCGGCTCCTACGCCTTCATGGACGCGGACTACGCCCGCAACGACCCGCCACCGCCCTTCCGCCACGCCCTGTTCGTGCTGGCCACGGTGATGAGCGTGCCGCGCGACGGCGCCGCCGTGGTCGATGCCGGGCACAAGGCGCTGCCGACCGACAGCGGCATGCCCCTGGTCTGGGGCCGCGACGGCATCCGCTACGAGGGCCCGTCGGACGAGCATGGCCGGCTGGTGATCGATCCCGGCGCCGATCGGCCGAAGCTCGGCGAGCGGCTGCGCCTGGTGCCGGGCCATTGCGACCCGACGGTCGACCGCTACGACTGGTATGTCGGCACCCGCAACGGACGGGTCGAGTGCCTGTGGCCGGTCGCCGCCCGCGGTGCGATGGCGTGAAGGGCGGTCAGCAGCTTGGGTTACGAAGGGCGGCTTGAAAATACGGCAATTTGCCGTATATGTTCGAGCGAAGGAGGCCGCCATGCCCAAGCTCGAAGGTGAAGCCGAGACTGCCCGATTGGAAGCGCGCATCCCGGTCCAGATCTACGACCAGATGCAGCGCGCCGCCCGGCTGCGCGGCATGACCCTGACCGGTTACCTCATCGCCACCGCTGGCGAGGACGCAAGGCGTGTCGTCGAGGACGCCGACATCATGCGCCTTGCGCGCGAGGATCAAATCCGCTTCGCCGAGGCGCTGATCGATCCGCCCAAGCCGAACGCGCGGTTGGCCCGCGCAGCGAAGCGCCATGCCGAGCTGATCGAGCGCCGGTGAGCGTCCGCTTCGCCATTGGGCCGCCGGCGAAGGCGCACAGGCGGGCGGACTTCACCTGTGGCAACGACCGGATCGACAGTTATTTCCGCGAGACCGTCTGGCGGGACGTGAAGCGCAGATACGCCACCTGTTTCGTCGCGAGGGAGATCGCGACGGACCAGGTGGCGGGCTTCTACACCCTTTCCTCCAGCAACGTGCCGCTGACCGAGGTTCCCGAGCCGATCGCGAAGAAGCTGCCGCGCTACCCGACCGTCCCGGCGGTGCTGATCGGTTGGCTCGGGCGACACAGCGATTTCGCCGGGCAAGGGCTCGGAGAAGCCTTGCTGTTCGATGCGATCAAGACCGTCGCCACCGCGCCGATCGGCGCCCACGCCATCTTTGCCGACGCTATCGACGACCGGGCGGCGGCGTTCTATGCGGCCTTCGGCTTCACGCCCTTGGTCCGGCGCCCCCGCACGCTCTATCTGCCGGTCGCGACGGCGTTGAGCGTGATATCGCCATGACCCGCCAATGCCCGGTCGCGCTGGGCCCGCTTGCCGCCGCCGCGTGTAACAAACTGGGCAACGCCGCCGAGCTGACTGTGCCGTAAGTGGCTGATTTCGCTGTATCGCGGGATGATCGCCTTGGGATCAAATGGCGGAGAGGGTGGGATTCGAACCCACGGTGCCCTTGCAGACACAACGGTTTTCGAGACCGTCCTATTCAACCACTCTAGCACCTCTCCGCAGAGGCATGGCGGGCGGTCTGTAAAGACCCCCTCCGCGTGGCCGGCGCGGAACATAGTGGAGAGCGTTCCACCACGCAAGCGTCGATTGCGGGGTGGAATCCCCCGCTCCGCATTCCGCCGTTGACACGCCGACGCGCCTGACTATAGTGCCGCGTTCACGGACACGGGTGCTGGTTCGGCTGGCACCCGTGCTCGTTTTTGATCACCTGAGGACGGACCGCCAACGGGCCATCCTCCTAGTCGACGGCAGCTTGACCATGTTCGCAGTCATCCGCACCGGCGGGAAACAGTACCGGGTCGCCCAGGACCAGCTCATTACCGTCGAGCGCCTCGCCGGCGAGCCCGGCGCGTCCGTCACCCTCGACGAGGTGCTGATGCTCGGCGGCGAGGGGGCCATCCAGATCGGCACCCCCGTTCTGGCCGGTGCCTCGGTCACCGCCGAGGTGGTCGAGCAGACCCGCGGCCCGAAGATCATCATCTTCAAGAAGAAGCGCCGCCAGAACTACCGGCGGAAGAAGGGCCACCGCCAGGACCTGACGGTGCTCAAGATCACCGCCATCGCCGGCGCGTAAAGAGGAGATCGACAGATGGCACATAAGAAGGCCGGTGGTTCGTCGCGCAACGGCCGTGATTCGGCTGGTCAGCGCCTCGGCGTCAAGATTTTCGGCGGCCAGGCCGTCATTCCCGGCAACATCATCGTGCGGCAGCGCGGCACCAAGTTCCATCCCGGCGTCAATGTCGGCATGGGCAAGGACCACACCCTGTTCGCCCTGGTTCCCGGCAGCGTCCAGTTCAAGTCGGCCGGCGGCCGGATGACGGTGTCGATCGCCCAGGCGGAAGCCGCGGAGTAACGCCTCGCCCCTTCGGGGGCTCGCAGGCACGAGACTATGGTGAAGCGGGGGAATGGGCGACCATTCCCCCGTTTCCTATTTGATGCGACAAGAAGAGGGCCGGCCCCGGGGCCGGCGGCACGGGGCGATTCGGCCATGAAGTTCCTCGACGAAGCCAAGATCTTCCTGAAGAGCGGCGACGGCGGGAATGGCTGCGTCGCCTTCCGGCGCGAGAAGTTCATCGAGTTCGGCGGCCCCAGCGGCGGCGATGGCGGCCGCGGCGGCGACGTCTGGGTCGAGGCGGTGGACGGGCTGAACACCCTGATCGACTACCGCTACCAGCAGCATTTCAAGGCTGACCGCGGCCATCACGGCATGGGCTCCGACCGGTTCGGTGCCGCCGGGGACGATGCCGTGCTGCGCGTGCCGGTCGGCACCCAGGTGCTGGATGAGGACAAGGAGACGGTGCTGGCCGACCTGACCGAGGTCGGGCAGCGCCTGCGGCTGCTCAAGGGCGGCGACGGCGGCTTCGGCAACGCCCATTTCAAGACCTCGACCAACCGTGCCCCGCGCCGCTTCGATCCCGGCTGGCCGGGGGAGGAGCGCTGGGTCTGGCTGCGGCTGAAGCTGATCGCCGATGCCGGGCTGGTCGGGCTGCCCAATGCCGGCAAGTCGACCTTCCTGGCCGCCACCACCGCGGCCAAGCCGAAGATTGCCGACTATCCCTTCACCACGCTGCACCCGAATCTCGGCGTGGTCCGCAGCGACGACCACGAGTTCGTGCTGGCGGATATCCCCGGCCTGATCGAGGGCGCGCATGAGGGTGCCGGGCTGGGCGACCGCTTCCTCGGCCATGTCGAGCGCTGCAATGTGCTGTTGCACCTGGTCGACGGCACGAGCGAGGATGTGGCGGAGGCCTATCGCGTGGTCCGCGGCGAGCTCGCGGCCTATGGCGGCGGCCTGGCCGGCAAGCTGGAGATCGTCGGTCTGAACAAGACCGACGCGCTCGACAAGGAGACGATCGCGGCGCGGCTGAAGGCGCTGAAGGCCGCGGCCGGCCGCAAGGCCAAGGTCGTCGCCCTGTCCGGCGCCACCGGCGGCGGCGTGCAGGACGTGCTGCGCCTGCTCTGGGCCCGCATCGCCGAGAGCCGTCCGGCCCCGCTCGAGGAAGAGGCGGCGCCGGTCGACATCACGCCCTGGGCGGCGACCGACTCCGACTGAGCGGCCCGGTCGGGGGCGAACGGGAGAAGCCGATGGCCTTCGAGTCTCCGTCGCACCCGCTCGACGACGCGCAGGTGGAGCGGTTCATCGCGGACGGATTCGTTCGCATCGACGGGGCCTTTTCCCGCGACCTGGCCGAGCAGGCGCGCGCCATCCTGTGGCGGGACCTGCCCGGCGACCCGCAGGACCCGAAGTCCTGGACCCAGCCGGTCGTCCGGCTCGGCTGGTACGGGCAGGAGCCGTTCCGGCAGGCGGCGAACACGCCGGCCCTCCACGCCGCGCTCAACCGGCTGGTCGGCCCAGGCCGCTGGCAGCCGCGCGCCGATCTCGGCACCTTTCCGGTCCGCTTCCCGGCCCGGGCGGCGCCCAACGACGACGGCTGGCATGTCGATGTCAGCTTCCCCGGCGACAGCAGCGACCCGAACGAGCGGAGCGACTACTCGTCCTGGCGAGTGAATGTCAGCTCGCGCGGCCGGGCGCTGGTGATGCTGTTCCTGTTCTCCGACATCGGGCCGGACGACGCGCCGACGCGGCTCCGGGTCGGCTCGCATCTCGATATGGCACGGTTCCTCGAGCCGGCGGGGGAGGCGGGGCTGGCCACTCCGAAGGTCGACCGGGTCGGCGCCGGCCGGCCGGAGGCGCTGGCGACCGGCGAGGCCGGCACGGTCTATCTGTGCCACCCCTTCATGATCCACGCGGCGCAGCGGCATCGCGGGACGGAACCGCGCTTCCTGGCGCAGCCCTCGCTCGGCCTGGCCGAGCCCTATCGGCTGGAGCGGCCGGACGGCGCTTATTCCCCGGTCGAGACCGCGATCCGCCGGGCGCTCGGCCGGGGCTGAGGGCACCAACGAAGAGCGCTCCTGGTCCCGGATATCCCATTGATGTCATTGCCGGGCTTGACCCGGCAATCCAGAGAATGTCGAGACCCACTGGATGCCCGGGTCAAGCCCGGGCATGACATAAGTGATATGAAACTCCTGACCACCAGTGCGCTGGGTCGCTAGCGCCTCACATACACCCACGCCTCCAGGCCGGAGCGCAGCCGGACCAGGATCCGCTTGTAGTCCGACACCTCATAGGCATCGGCGGCGGTCAACTCGGCTGCGGTGATGTGGAACACCGTGCCCGCCACCTCGTCCGCGGCGTCGCCGGGCTCGACGATCGGATGGAAGCGCTTGCCGCTGGTGCGGATCACCTCGGGGTCGGTGATCTCGATCTCGCCGCGCCGCCAGCCCGGCATCGCGTCGGGCGTCCCCTCCAGCCGGCGGCCGAAGGATGACAGCTGGACATTCTCCTGCTGCAGCGTGCCGTAGGAGAACAGCAGGACGGTCGCGTCCTCGGTCATGAGGCATCCTTGGAATCGGGTGTCGCGCCGGATCATAGCCGCCGTGCCGCGGCGAGGGGAGGGCGGGTCGCGGAACGGCTTGGCTCGGGTGCGGTCGGAGGGCTAGGAAGAAGCCTCTCTTCCGTCCGCCGAATGCCCTCATGACCGCTTCCCTCGCCCAGGCCCGCCGCATCGTCGTCAAGGTCGGCTCCGCGCTACTGGTCGACCCGCGCACCGGGCAGCTGCGCCGCGCCTGGCTCGACGCTCTGGCCGACGACGTCGCCCGCTGCCGGGCGCGCGGGCAGGAGGTGGTGATCGTCTCCTCCGGCTCCATCGCGGCGGGGCGCGAGCATCTCGGCCTCAAGGGCCGGGCGCTGCGGCTGGAGGAGAAGCAGGCGGCGGCGGCCACCGGGCAGATCCGGCTGGCCCACGCCTATCAGGAGACGCTGGCCCGGCACGACATCACCGTGGCCCAGATCCTGCTGACCCTGCAGGACACCGAGGACCGCCGCCGCCACCTCAACGGCCGCGCCACGATCGAGACGCTGCTGCGGCTCGGCGCGGTGCCGGTGATCAACGAGAACGACACGGTGGCCACGGCCGAGATCCGCTTCGGCGACAATGATCGGCTGGCGGCGCGGGTGTCGCAGATGATCTCGGCCGACACGCTGGTGCTGCTGTCCGACATCGACGGGCTGTACACCGCCGACCCGAAGCGCGACCCCTCGGCGACGCTGATCCCGGAGGTCGGCGAGCTGACGCCGGAGATCGAGGCGATGGCCGGCGAGGCGCTGCCCGGCTATTCCTCCGGCGGCATGGTGACCAAGCTGGTCGCCGCCCGCATCGCCATGGGCGCCGGCTGCCGCATGGTCATCGCCATGGGCAAGGAGGCGGCGCCGCTGCAACGGATCGAATCCGGCGCGCCCTGCACCTGGTTCGTGCCGGGGGCGGAGCCGCGCACCGCCCGCAAGCGCTGGATCGCCGGCTCGCTGAAGCCGGTCGGGTCGGTGGTGATCGACGCCGGCGCGGCCAGGGCGCTGGCCGATGGCCGCAGCCTTCTGCCGGCCGGGGTCACCGCGGTCGAGGGCAGCTTCCGCCGCGGCGACCCGATCGCGGTCAAGGATAGCGACGGCCGGGTGCTGGCCCGCGGCCTCTCGGCCTATGATTCCGACGACGCCGACCGCATCCGCGGCCACAAGAGCCGCGAGATCGAGGCCATCCTCGGCTATCGCGGCCGGGACGAGATGATCCACCGCGACGACCTGGTGCTGGGGTGAGGGATGATCCTCTCCGCCGCTTCGTGCCGCGGCGGGGCGCCGATCCGCGCGAGACCGTGCTGATGTCGGACGAGGAACGATCCGTCGCCGAATTCCTGAAGGGGACTCAGCTCGGCTGGCCGGCCTCGCGGTATTGGATCCTAGCACTCGCCGGTGCCGGCGCCGGGGTGTTGCTGCCTCTGATCGCCATCGCGACGGTCGCGATCCTGCGGCCCGGCGTCGACGCCCTTGCCTTCTTACGTCGGATGTGGACTGGGCTGGTCGGTCTTGGCGCCATAGTGGCGGTCGTCCTTGTGGGCGCCGAGATGCTCGGAGTGCGGTTCGATCGGCGAAAGGCCTATTGGAACCGGCTGCCGTCCGAGGGGCGTGTGGCGCTGGAGCGGATGGCGCTCCAGGGGGCGGTGGCGTTCTGGGTGCATCCGATAGCCGATGTAGCAGTGGGCACGCCACGGTATGTATTGAATTGGTGGTCCACAATGGCGCCGAGGGCGCAGATCGTGCTGGCACGTACGGAGCGAAGCTGGTGGATCCACGCCGACCGCGTGCCCCCGGAATGGGATGGGCGTCCAGCACTGTGGCGGACGTTGGCGCGCAACATCGCCATTGTCTATGCGCCGCGGACCGAGATCAAACTGGGTATCCGCGTCGCGGGACCGGAGATCCCGGTGGTGGCGACGTCTGAGGAACTGACCGAAGACGAGCTCGATATGCTGCAGCGGGCAACAGGAGTCGAGGCGGGGGAACTGCCCTCCGGTCACGTCCACGAGCCCGATGCCGTGCGGGCGGTCGACACCTTGGTCCGCACCCGGCTGGGCGCAGCGGCCGGCGTCATTCCGGGGCTATCGGCCTGACCTACGCGTCCTTCCCCAGATGGTCGCGATACCGCTTCCGCAACTCGCTTTTCAGCAGCTTGCCGGTGGCGGTATGCGGCAGCTCGTCGACGAAGACCACGTCGTCCGGGCGCCACCATTTCGCGACCTTGCCGTCGAACCAGGCCAGGATTTCGTCCCGGGTCGGGGCGGCGCCTTCGGCCGGCACGGCGATCAGCACCGGCCGCTCGTCCCATTTCGGGTGGCGGGCGCCGATCACCGCGGCCTCGCGCAGCTTGGGGTGGCCGACGGCGATGTTCTCCAGCGCGATCGAGCTGATCCATTCGCCGCCGGACTTGATCACGTCCTTGGCCCGATCGACGATCTCGACAAAGCCGCTGCCGTCGACGGTGGCGACGTCGCCGGTGCGGAACCAGCCGTCCGGGGTGAAGGCGGGGTCGTCGTCGCGGCCGAAATAGGCGGCGGCGACCCAGGGGCCGCGCACCAGGATCTCGCCGAAGGCGACGCCGTCCGCCGGCACGTCGTTTCCCTCGGCATCGGCGATGCGCAGCCGGATCCCCGGGATCGGCCGGCCCTGCTTGCGCTTCAAGGCGCGCTGCTCCGTCTCGTCCCGGTCCAGTGTCTCCGGCTTCGGCGCGTTGAACAGGCCGATCGGGCTGGTCTCGGTCATGCCCCAGGCATGGCCGATCTCGACGCCGTAGTCGCGTTCGAACGCCTCGATCATCGGCAACGGGCAGGCCGAGCCGCCGATCACCAGCCGCGGCGGGCGGGCGAAGCGGCCGCCGCTCTCGCGCAGATGGGCCAACAGGCCGAGCCAGATCGTCGGCACGCCGGCCGAGAAGGTCACGCCGGTCGCTTCGATCAGCCGGAACAGCGAGGCGCCGTCCAGCCGCGGACCGGGCAGCACCAGCGATGCCCCGGCCAGCAGGGCGACGAAGGGGATGCCCCAGGCGTTGACGTGGAACATCGGCACCACCGGCATGGCGGTGTCGGTGGCGCGCAGCCCGAACACGTCCGGCTGGTTGGCGGCATAGGCGTGCAGCAGGGTCGAGCGGTGCGAGGACAGCACGCCCTTCGGCTCGCCGGTGGTGCCGGAGGAGTAGCAGAGGAAGGCGGCCGTATTCTCGTCCAGCACCGGCCAGTCGAAGGTCTCGGCATGGCCGGCGATCAGCGCCTCGTAATCCAGGATCTCGAAGCGGGCGGCCAGGGCGGGCGCTATCGGCTCGGCCGGCGGCTCCAGCAGCACCAGGGTCTTCAGGGCCGCTGGCAGCCGGTCGCCGATCCCGGCCAGGATGGGCAGGGCCATCGGGTCCAGGAACAGGTGGGTGTCGCCGGCATCGGCCAGGATGTAGGCGATCTGGTCCGGGAACAGCCGCGGATTGACCGTGTGGCACACCGCGCCGATGCCGCTGACGCCGTAATAGAGCTCGAGGTGGCGATGGTCGTTCCAGGCCAGCGTCGCCAGCCGCTCGCCCTGGGCCACGCCGCGTGCGGCCAGGGCATGGGCCAGCCGGGCGGTGCGGGCGGCGATCTCGGGGTAGGAGTGGGTGACGGTRCTGCCGTCGCGGCGCTGGGTGACGACCCGCGAGCCCCGGTGCAGCCGCGCCGCCTGGTCGAGCAGCGATCCGATCTGCAAGGGTTCGTGCTGCATCCGGCCGAGCATCGAATCCTCCCCCGTCATTCTTTCACGAGAGGATAAGGGGAAAGCCAGCCGGAGCCACAGGGAAAACCGGGGGAAAGCCGCCACTTGACATGTCTATACAGGTGCGGACACCGTTGCCGAAACCGTGGCGGCACGGACCGCGCGGTTGTCTCCGGGGAGGGCGAAGTCTAAGAACCGCAAGAGCCGCGCGGCGCTCGACGCCCTGCGGTCGACAAAGAACAGGGATGTGGAGGCATATGATGCGGGTTCTGGGAGCGTTCGTTGCCGGCCTGATGGCCGTGGGGACCTTGGCCGCCGCGCCGCAAGGGCATGCGGCCGATCTGCTGGCTCAGGTGAAGTCGTCCGGCGAGCTGGTGATCGGCACCGAGATGCAGTTCGCGCCGTTCGATTTCTCCGAGGATGGCGAGCACAAGGGGCTGAACGTCGAGGTCTTCGACGAGATCGGCAAGGAACTCGGGGTCAAGATCAGCTTCGTCGACCTGCCCTGGGACAGCGTCCTGCCTGGGCTCGAGGCCGGCAAGTTCCAGATCGTCGCCGGGCCGGTGACGATCACCAAGGCGCGGATGGAGCGCTACCGCTTCACCTCGCCGATCGCCGACGCCTCGGTCGCGCTGCTGAAGCGGGCCGGCGACACCTCCGTCTCGAAGCCCGAGGAGATTGCTGGCAAGGTGGTCGGCGCCGGCAAGGCCTCGTCGCAGCTCGAGCAGCTCAAGGCCTATGTGGCGACCCTGCCGGGCAAGGCCGAGGTCCGCGAATATGTCGACAACAACCAGGCCTATGCCGATCTCGCGGCCGGCCGGATCGTCGCCGTCGGCAACTCGCTGCCGAACATCGCCTATGTCGCGCAGCAGCGGTCGGAGACCTTCGAGGTCGTCATGCCGCCGTTCGGCAAGAAGGTCTATTTCGGCTATCTCGGCCGCAAGGACGCCGACAGCGCGCCGCTGCTCGACGCGATCGACGCCGCCCTCGCCAAGATGAAGGCCGATGGCCGCCTCGCCGCGATCCAGAAGAAGTGGTTCGGGGTCGAGATGGACGTGCCCGCCCAGGTGACCGACCCGAACGTCTGAGACCGGTTGCCTGAGAGGGTCCGGTGTTCAGCACGGCCGTCATCCTGAAGAGCCTGCCGCTGCTGCTGAAGGGCGCGGGCACGACCCTCTGGGTCTCGGCCGTGTCGCTCGGGCTCGGCTTCCTGCTCGCGGTCGGCATCTGCCTGCTGCGGCTGTCGCACCGGGCCGGGCCGCGCCGGGCCGGCACGCTGTATGTCAGCTTCTTCCGCGGCGTGCCGCTGCTGGTGCAACTGCTGCTGGTGTTCTACCTGCTGCCCTTCATCGGCATCGACGTGCCGCCGCTGGTCGCGGCGATCGCGGCGCTGGCGCTGTGTACCGCGGCCTATATGGCGGAGATCCTGCGCGGCGGCTTCCTCGGCGTGCCCGGGGGGCAGCTGGAGGCGGCGCGGCTGCTCGGCTTCCGTCCGACCCAGGTGCTGTGGCGCATCCGGGTGCCGCTGGCGCTGCGCCTGACCATGCCGGCGCTGGTCAATGAGTGCACCATGATCCTGAAGGCGTCGTCGCTGATCTCCGTGGTCGGGGTGGCGGAGCTGACCCGGGTCAGCCAGAACATCGTCGCCACCAGCTACCGGCCGCTCGAGATCTACCTCGCCGGCGGCGTGCTGTACCTGGTGCTGTGCCTCGCCCTGTCCGGCCTCGGCCTGTGGCTGCAGCGGCGGCTGGGGGCCGGGCGATGAGCTTCGATCCCGCCGTCATCCTGGACCGCTGGCCCGAGGTGCTGTCCGGCCTCGGCGTCACCCTCGGCACCTGGATCGTGGGCGTCGTCATCGGCCTTGTCCTCGGCTTCATCCTGGCGCTGATGCAGCGCGGCCTCGGCCGGGTGGTCCGCGCCGCGGTGCGGGTGGTGATCGAAATCGTCCGCGGCACGCCCTTCCTGGTGCAGCTCTTCATCCTCTATTACGGCGGCCCCGGCTTCGGCCTCGTGCTCGATCCGATCGGGGCCGGGCTGCTCGGCCTCGGCCTCTATGCCGGCGCTTATTTCGCCGAGATCTTCCGGGCCGGCTTTGAATCCGTGCCGAAGGGCCAGGTCGAGGCCGCCGCCTGCCTCGGCATGGGCCGCGCCACTATCCTGATGCGGATCGTGCTGCCGCAGATGCTGGTGGTGATCCTGCCGGCGCTGGTCAACATGGTCATCCTGCTCAGCAAGGAGACTGCGATTCTGTCGATCGTCACCATTCCCGAGCTGACCTTCGTCATCCGCGGCATCGGCGCCGAGACCTTCGCCTTCGTCGAGACGACGCTGGCCCTGGCGCTGATCTATTGGGGCCTGGTCGAGGTCGCCGCCGGCTTCGGCCGCTGGGCCGAGCGCCGGGTCGGCCGCTTCCTGGTGCCGGCGTCATGACCCAGCGGGCCCTGATCCAGCTCAGCGGCGTCACCAAGCAGTTCGGCGCGACCCGGGTGCTCAAGGGCGTCGATCTCGAGATCGACCAGTCCGAGGTCGTCTGCATCGTCGGCCCCWCCGGCTCGGGCAAGAGCACGCTGCTGCGCTGCATGGTCTTCCTCGAGGAGCACGATGCCGGCGAGATCCGCATCGACGGTGAGCCGATCGGCTTCGTCACCGGCAAGGATGGAAAGCGCCGGCGCATGGGCGAGGCCGGGATCCGCAAGGCGCGGCGCAATGTCGGCATGGTGTTCCAGCAGTTCAACCTGTGGCCGCACATGACCGCGCTCGGCAATGTCGCCGAGGCGCTGGTCCGGGTCCGCCGGCTGCCGCGGGCCGAGGCGCAGCGCAAGGCCCAGGCCGCGCTCGACCGGGTCGGGCTGGCCGGCAAGGGCGGCTCCTACCCGTCGCAGCTGTCCGGCGGCCAGCAGCAGCGCGTGGCGATCGCCCGGGCGCTGGCGATGGAGCCGGAGATCATGCTGTTCGACGAGCCGACCTCCTCGCTCGACCCGGAGCTGGTCGGCGAGGTGCTGGAAGTGATGCGCGCCCTGGCCCGCGACGGCATGACCATGGTGGTGGTCACGCATGAGATGGGCTTCGCCGCCCAGGTCGCGACCTCCGTCGTGTTCGTCGACGAGGGGCGGATCCTGGCCAAGGGGCCGCCGCGGCAGATCTTCCTCGAGGACGGGCATCCCCGGATCCGCCAGTTCCTGGACAATTACCGGCGGCGCAACGCCTTCTGGCAGGATGCGCCGGCCGAAACCGAAGCAGTGGGAGGATGAGATGAGCGAGACGCTGGGCCTTCCGATCGTCGACTTCGCACCCGTGGTCGCCGGCGACCCGGCGGGCACTGCAGAGGCGGCGCAGCAGATCCACGCCGCCTGCACGCAAGTCGGCTTCTTCTACATCCGCAACCACGGCGTGAAGCAGGACGTGATCGACGCGGCGGTCGCCACCATGCGGCGCTTCTTCGACCTGCCGGTCGAGACCAAGCGCCAGGTCAAGGTCAACCAGCGCCACCGCGGCTTCCACGAGATCGGCGGGGCGCTGATGTACGGGGCGAAGAAGCCCGACTACAAGGAGTTCTTCTCGACCGGGCTGGAGCTGCCTGAGGACGACCCCGACGTGCTGGCCGGCCAGGCGCTGCGCGGGCCGAACAACTGGCCGTCCTTCATGCCGGAGGTGCAGCGCGACTTCTACCGCTACTACGAGGCGATCGGGGTCTGCGGCGCCCATCTGCTGCGGGCGGTGGCCCTCAGCCTCGGCATCGCCCCGGACTTCTTCGCCGAGCGCTACACCAAGCGCATGCAGCGCACCCAGGCGGTGTTCTACCCGCCGCAGCCGGCCGATCTGGGCGCCGAGCAGTTCGGCGTCGCGCCGCACACCGACTATGGCTGCATCACCCTGCTGTGGCAGGACCAGACCGGGGGGCTCGAGGTCCAGCGCAAGGACGGGCAGTGGATCGACGCCGTGCCGGTCGACGGAACTTTCGTGATCAATGTCGGCGACCTGCTGGCCCGCTGGTCGAACGACCGCTTCGCCTCGACCCCGCACCGGGTGGTGAACCGCAGCGGCCGCAAGCGCCTGTCGATCGCCACCTTCTACGACCCGACCTACACCGCCTCGGTCGACCCGCTGGACCTGAACCTGGGGCCGGGAGAGGAACCGCACTATCCGCCGGTCTCCGCCGGCGACTACATCGTCGGCCGGATCAACGATTCCTTCAAATACCGGCAAAAGTCTTGATGTCCGACATTACGCTCTGGACCGAATTGCTGTGACAGACTCATGGTGATCGTGCTTGAATCACAGAATTGCGGTGCATGAATTGAGTGGCGTCCGGATGTGATCGGGGGGCCGTGATCGGCCGAACGCCAGAGCAGCGATAATCCGCTACCACCAACGAGTGGGGTAAGCGTCATGGGGGCGAGAGCGTTTCGGATCGTTCTGGTGAAGCCGTCGCATTACGACGACGACGGCTATGTCATCCAATGGCGGCGCTCGACCATCCCGTCCAACAGCCTCGCCAGCGTGCACGGATTGCTGACGGAGTGCGCCGCGGAGCGGGTGCTCGGGCCGGATGTCGACATCGCCATCGAGGCTTATGACGAGTGCAACACCGTCGTCGATGTCGCCGCGATCACGCGCCGCATCCAGGAGGCGGGGGCCGGTTTCGTGGCGCTGGTCGGGGTGCAGTCGAACCAGTACCCGCGCGCGCTCGATCTCGCGCGCCGGTTCCGCGCGTCCGGCCTGACGGTGGTGATCGGCGGCTTCCATGTCAGCGGCTGCATCTCGATGCTGCCGGAGCTGCCGCCCGACCTGCAGGAGGCGCTCGACCTCGGCATCAGCCTGTATGCGGGCGAGGGCGAGGGTCGCCTCGGCGCCCTGCTGCAGGACATCGCTGCCGGTCAGCTCAAGCCGATCTACAACTATCTCTCCGACATGCCCGAGATGGCGGCGGCGACGCTGCCGATCCTGCCGCGCGACGTGGTGCAGCGGATCGCCGGCCACTACACCAGCTTCGATGCGGGGCGCGGCTGCCCGTTCCAATGCTCGTTCTGCACCATCATCAACGTACAGGGGCGGAAGTCGCGCTACCGCACCGCGGACGACGTCGAGGCGATCGTGCGCGCCAATCAGGCGCAGGGCGTCACGCGCTTCTTCGTCACCGACGACAATTTCGCCCGTAATCGCAACTGGGAGCCGATCCTCGACCGGCTGATCGAGCTGCGCGAGCAGCACCGTTTCAGAATCCGCCTGGTGCTGCAGGTCGACACGCTGTGCCACCGCATCCCGGGCTTCATCGAGAAGGCGGCGCGCGCCGGCTGCAACGCCGTCTTCATCGGGCTCGAGAACATCAACCCGGAATCGCTGCTCAACACCAAGAAGCGCCAGAACAAGATCTGGGAATACCGTGAGATGCTGCAGGCCTGGCGCAACCAGAAGGTGATGACCTGGGCCGGCTATATCCTGGGCTTCCCGACCGACACGCCGCAGAGCATCGCCCGCGACATCGAGATCATCAAGCGCGAGCTGCCGATCGACATCCTCGAATTCTTCTGCCTGACGCCGCTGCCCGGGTCGGAGGACCACAAGAACCTGTATCTCAAGCAGGTGCCGATGGACCCGGACATGAACAAATACGACCTCGAGCATGTCTGTACCGGCCATGCGATGATGTCGAAGGAGGAGTGGAACGGCGTCTACCGTGATGCCTGGGCCCGCTATTACACCGACGACCACGTCGAGACGGTGCTGCGGCGGGCCGCGGTCAGCGGCCTCAGCCTCAAGAAGATCGCCGACATCCTCACCGTGTTCTCCGGCGCGTCGCGGATCGAGGGCGTGCATCCGCTCCAGTTCGGCTATGCCCGCCGCAAGCTGCGGACCCAGCGGCGGCATGGCCTGCCGATCGAGAACCCGCTGATCTTCTATCCCCGCCGCGCCGTCGAGTTCGTCAAGGTGGCCGCGCAGTGGCTCACCCTGCTCCGGCGCTATCGCGTCATCATGAAGCGGGTGCAGGCCGATCCGGCGGCTTCGGCTTACACGGACGAGGCGCTGCGGCCGCTCGCGACCGACCATGCGGTGGATGATTTCGTCAAAGTCTTCGCCGACAAGATCCCCCACACCCACGGCGCCCCGGTGCTGCAGGCGGGTGTGGGAGGCTGATCCTCCGGCTGCCGCAGCCGCGGTAGTTCGGGAAGGCCTTATGCCAGCGAGCCCATAAAAGACCGTCATTGCGAGCGCAGCGAAGCAATCCAGGGGCCGTTACGTGCGGCCCCTGGATTGCTTCGTCGGCTTCGCCGCCTCGCAATGACGGGTCTTTACGGAGAAGGAAGAACCTGATCCGATCTCGCCGGGATCAGACCCGCACAGCCACGTATTCCCGGTCGACCGAGGAGTCGTGCACGCGGGGATCGAAGCCGTAGATGTGCAGCGAGATCGCGATCGTGCCGCTGTCATTGACCATCTGATGGATGTTGGGCTGGGCCGTCGCCAGGGACACGATGTCGCCCGCCCGATGCACGGTCTCCCAGGTCTTCGCCACCCGCACCTCGTCCAAAGCCCGGAAGCGGAATTCGGTCAGGCGGCCGCTCACGATGCCGAAGGCGCAGGAGCAGTGGTGATCATGGATCGCCGTCCGGGCGCCGCGGTCCCACACGATGGCCCAGACGCTCGACGCGGCATCGCCCCAGAGCAGGGTGCGGGCGTATGTGCCAGGCTTGTGCTCCAGGTCGAGATTGCGGACGAGCTCGGGATGGGCCGTGACATGCTCCAGCACCGCCTGCGGCGATCCGCCGAACTCCGGCAGGGTCTTCAGCATCGTGCCTCTCCACCCGGCGGTGGACCGGAAGGCTTCTGCTGCAACGGCGTGGTTCATGGTCCGGCCTGCCTCTCCAAACATGGGAACAGCGTATGCCGGACCGGCGGGAAGCAGCTTGCGTTGTTGCCGGAGATCGTCCGGTCGATGGAAATGGATTTTCCTGTTTCGCCGTTCTGGTAGAAACTGATTCCATGATCGGCTTTCGGGGCGATGCCGCCCGCGCGCCGCGCAGGAAGGAGCCCGTGCCATGGCCTCGTCGTCCTCGCTCAAGCTCGACGAGATCGACCTCAGGATCCTGAAGGCGCTGCAGGCGGATGCGACGATCGCGCTGGCCGATCTCGCGGCCAAGGCCGGCATCTCCGCCACGCCGTGCTGGCGCCGGGTGCAGAAGCTGGAGCAGGCGGGCATCGTCCGCAAGCGCGTGGCGCTGCTCGACAAGGCGGCCCTCAATGTCGGCGTGACGGTGTTCATCGCCGTGCGGACGAACCAGCACACGGTCGAATGGCTYGAGCGTTTCAGCGGCGCCGTGCGCGACCTGCCGGAGATCRTCGACGTCTATCGCATGAGCGGCGAAATCGACTACCTGCTCAAGGCCTATGTCGCCGATATCGGCAGCTATGACGCGCTGTACCGGAAGATCATCGCGCGCATCGAGCTGGCCGACGTCACCTCCATGTTCGCGATGGAGGAGATCAAGTCGACGACCGAGATCCCGTTGACCTTCGTCGCGACCTGAGTCCGGCCGGCATCCATGCAAAAACAAGCCGCGGGGGACCGCGGCTTGGTTAAGGTCGTTAGGAAGCGGAAGGGTGCAGAAGGTACTGCACGGAGGACTATACCATAAATTCAGCAAGTGTGGAGTGTTTTTCTAAAGGATCGGCGCGAGGTGTTTGATTGCACACAGAAATTGCCAGACAATTGGGCTTGTATTTCGCCATCAATACTATAGAGGCTGAAGTTGATCTTGTGACGTGAGTTTTGTTTCTAGAGCCCTGATTCGGAACGAATTTGCGGGGCTGACTTTGGCACCGGCACGGTCAGGGTGGTGCGGGTGCCGCCGTTCCGGTCGATGGTCAGGATGCCATCAAGGCGGCGGACCATGGCCTCGACCAGGGTCATGCCGAAGCCGCGCCGGCTGCCGTCGTCGGGCCGGCCGTCATCGACGATGGTCAGGGTCAGGCTGTCGTCGTCGGTGCGCTGCAGCGACACGGCGATATGCCCGCCGCGGCCGTCGCGGAAGCCGTGCTTCAGGCTGTTGGTCACCAGCTCGTTGACGATCAGGCCGAGATGGATGGCATTGTCCAGCGGGATCTGCTGGTGCGGCGCCTCGACCGTCAGCGCCACCGGGCCGGTGCCGGCGGCGAAGGCGGATTGCAGATGGGCGCACAGATCCTGGACATAGCCGCCGGCGTCGATGTGCGACAGGTCGTCGGAATGGTACAGCTTCTGATGCACCAGGCTCAGCGACTGGATGCGGTGGCCGACCACTGCCAGCTCCTCCCGCACTGCCGGCTCGGTGGCGCGCGAGGCCTGCAGGTTGAGCAGGCTGGAGATGATCTGCAGGTTGTTGTTGACGCGGTGATGCAYCTCCCGCATCAGCACGTCCTTCTCCTCCAGGCTGGCACGCAGCGCCCGCTCGACTTCGCGCAGCTGGGCGTTGGCGGCGATCAGCTGCTCCTCGCGCTGGCGCAGCTCGGTCAGACTGGCGATCTGTTCCACGGTCTGGCGGTGCACCTCCTCGAAGGGATCAACGCCGGTTTCGTCCGCCAGTGCCGCCATGGTCCGATGCGCCAGCGCGGTCGGGTCGCGGCCGGCGCTGGCCGGCAGCTCCTTGCGCATCACCAGCCGGACCACGCCGCGGGCGTGGCGCAGCTCGACCGAATCCATCAGCGCCCGCACCGCCGCGGTGTCCAGGCGCGGCCGCTGCGGCTGCCCCTGGCCCAGCGGTCGGCGCGGCGCGGCCAGCACGATCTCCAGCGCCATCGGCGGGCCGGCGGTGACCAGCAGCGACAGGTTGGCCTGCTCGAAGCGCGCCAGGAAGCTGCGGGTCATGGCCGAGGCGGCGGCGACGATGCGCACCCGGTCGCGGCCGTCGAAGCCTAGTTCGGTCGCCACCAGCCGGACACGCTGCCGGGCCGCGATCACGTCGCGCTCCTCGCGGGTGTCGATGGCGGTGATCAGGGCGGTGGTCATGGCGCCGCCGCTCGACCCGGTCGCCATCCGGCGTCAGGCCCGCGCGGGCGGCGGATGCATCGCCAGCGCCTGGCCGATCACCGAGACCAGGGCCTCGGACTTGAACGGCTTGGTGACGACGAAGGTCGGCTCCAGCCGCTCGCCGGTCAGGAGGCGCTCGGGGAAGCCGGTGACGAAGACCACCGGCACCGAGATGCCGCGAAGGATGTCCTGCACCGCCTCGATGCCGCTGTCGCCGCCCTTGAGCTGGATGTCGGCAAGCACGATGTGCGGCGACTCGCGCTTCGCCAGGGCGACCGCCGCGGCATGGTCGGCGGCGGTGCCGCAGACGGTGTGGCCCATCTCCTCGACGATGCGGGCGATGTCCATGGCGATCAGCGGCTCGTCCTCGACGATCAGGATCCGGGCCGGGTGCTGGCGTTGCATCTCCTTGCGGGCGGAGTCCAGCAGGTCGCGTACTTCCGCTTCCGGCAGGTGCAGGATGAAGCCGACATCCTCGAAGGAGAAGCCTTCCAGCGACACCAGCAGCAGCACCTGGCGCTGCGTCGGTGTCAGCTGCGACAGCCGGGCCTCGACCGGCACCAGCCCCTCCAGCGGTGCCACGGCGCCCTCGTCGTCGGTGGCGTGCAGCAGGGTGCAGACGTCGTGGAATACAGCGAAGATCTGGACCCGCAGGTTGCCGTCCGCCGGAATCCGCTGCGGCTCGGCCAGGATCGCCTCCAGGAACACCCGCATATATTGGTCACCCCGATCCTGCGACCCGACCAGGGCCCGGGCATAGCGCCGCAGGTAGGGCAGGTGCTTCAGAATCTCCTGCGAAGTGCCGGTCATCGCGTCCACCTTACGAATACGGAAGGGCTTGCCCGTCCAGCGTTATGCTTAACGGCCGTCGCCCCGGATCGCAATCCGTTCCAATGCCGCAGAACCGGTCGGCAGGCAAGGGGTGGCGCAGGAACTTCCATCCTGGTCGAGGATTGGTAGTGTAGGGTACCACCAATGGCCGAAGCAGAGCGGGATCGAGCGTTGATGAATCGACGTCGCGGCGAGAAAACGCGAA
Organism: Inquilinus sp. YAF38; assembly: GCF_052113205.1. Taxonomy (NCBI): domain Bacteria; kingdom Pseudomonadati; phylum Pseudomonadota; class Alphaproteobacteria; order Rhodospirillales; family Rhodospirillaceae; genus Inquilinus; species Inquilinus sp. YAF38. The sequence continues at coordinate 67,707 of NZ_JBFRCU010000023.1, forward strand.
GGCGGGAAGCGGGGGCGCGGCCGACCGACCCCAGCCGTCCGGGGCCGGACCGCCTGAAGCGGCCGCCGCAATTCGACAACTGGCTCTCGCAGCAGCTCCGATCGCTGTACGATCCGGTGCTGGAGGAGCCGTTGCCGGACGACCTGATGAAGATGCTCGAGGACGGTGCCAACAGCACCGACAAGCCGAAGGAGGACAAGGATCGCTGACCGAAACAAGCCGGGCGCATGGCGGAAGGGCCGAATTTCTGCCTTATTCGGTGCCGACAGTTCGGACCGCACCACCATCGATCCCGCGTGGCCGGCACAGCCGTCGGCGTCAACAAGGAGGGGAATGTGCCATTCGACTTTCACGCTGAGCTGACCAAGGCGATCCCGCATCTGCGGGCCTTCGCGCGTTCGCTCAGCGGTGATGCGGATCGCGCCGATGATCTGGTCCAGGACGCGATCCTTCGCGCGCTCCGGGCCGAGACTCAGTTCACGCCGGGTACCAACTTCCGGGCCTGGATCTTCACGATTCTGCGCAACCAGTACGTCAACCAGCTGCGACGCCGGAAGTTCGTGGCCGAGCCGAAGGACGGGGTCGATCTCGACCTCCTCTGGGTGCCGCCGTCACAGGATTCGAAGCTGGAGTTCCAGGATTTCCGCCGGGCGCTGATGATGCTGACGCCCGACCAGCGCGAGATCCTGCTGATGGTCGGGGCCTCGGGCTTCAGCTACGAGGAGGCGGCGGAGATCTGCAACTGCGCCGTCGGCACGGTGAAGAGCCGCCTGTCCCGGGCCCGGCGCGAGCTGTCGAGGCTGCTCAGCTCGGGGCGAGGATTGGCGAGACGAGGCGACTTCGCAGGCGAGCGGCGCGGACGCGGAGCCGCCGCGGCGCCGGCGAAAATGACAGCCCCTCGTCTCGCCGTGCAGCCCGCGTCGCGGCGGACGGCGTAGCGGTCGTCGCGAAGTAGCCTTGTTGCGGTAAAGCGGGCGGCCTCCGGGCCGCCCGATCCGTTTCTGGCGTACGAGCCCGTGATTGGCCTCCTTTGCAAGAAAGCTGTCATTGCGAGCGCAGCGAAGCCGACGAAGCAATCCAGGGGCCTGTGCGAGCGGCCCTGGATTGCTTCGCTTCGCTCGCAATGACGGCCCTTTGATGAGCCCTGCCGGTATCAGCCTGCCGTCTTCGACTCGCGCGCGGTCATCTCGCCGACGATCGGGCTGGTTGCCGGGCGGTTGACGAAGGGCTCGCGCGCCTCCGCCGGCAGGGCCTGGCGGCGGGTCATGCGCCAGGCGGTGAAGATTGCGGTGACGGTGGCGATGGCGGCGCCGTGCAGGAACAGCCCCTGCGGCCCCACCCAGCCCATCACGGTCGATGCCACCAGCGGCCCGGCGCAGGCGCCGACCCCCCAGCACAGGAGCAGGCTGCTCGACAGCGCCACTGCCGTGCCGCGCGGCGCCAGGTCGTTGGCATGGGCGACGCAGATGCCGTAGGTCGAGATCGAGGCCGCGCCCCACAGGCCGAACAGCACCGCCAGCAGCCAGTCGGAGTCCGGCCGCGCCAGGGCCAGCGCCAGCGACACCAGGATGGTGACGACGCTGGCGCCCAGCATGACGCTGCGCCGGTCGATCCGGTCGGACAGCCGGCCCAGCGGCCATTGCGCCAGCAGGTTGCCGACCTGCGACATGGCCGGGATGGCGCCGGCCAGGCCGACGCCGAGCCCGACCTGCAGCCCCCAGATCGGTCCGATCGAGGCGACGGCGCTGTTGATCAGCCCGCTGGAGACGCAGCCGATCACCGCGGCCGGGGCGATCCGGTACAGCTGACGCAGCGGCAGGGTGCGGATGGCGGCGATCGACGGGGTCGGCGCCCGGGTCATCGCCACCGGGATCAGCGACATCGAATAGAAGGCCGAGGCGATCATGAACAGCCCCAGCACCACCGGGCCGCCGGTGACCAGCAGCACGAACTGGCCGCCGACCAGCGCCACCTTCTGGACGATGGTGTAGACCGAGAACACCCGGCCGCGATGGGCGTTCGGCGTCATCTCGTTCAGCCAGCTCTCGGCCACGGTGAACAGCCCGGCGGAGCAGAAGCCGGTGACCAGGCGCAGCGCCATCCACCAGGCCGGGTCGGGGGCAAGGGTGAAGCTCAGCGCCGTCACCGAGGTGGCGGCGGCATAGGCGGCGAAGGCGCGGATGTGCCCGACCGCGCCGATGATCCGGGTCGACAGCACGCAGCCCAGCAGGAAGCTCAGCGAATGCGCTGTCGCCACCGCGCTGAAGGCCTGGATCGAATAGCCGGCCTGGGTCAGCGAGATCGGCAGGATGGTGACCAGGATGCCGTTGGCGATCTGCAGGACGGAGATGCCGAGGATGATGGCGGCGACGGGCAGGTAGAGGGCGGTCATGATCCAGGCGTCGTCGGGCGTTTTTTGCAGCCAAGCGCGGCCCGGCGAGACGTGTCAAACGGCGTGATCGAAGGGCAGCCCCGATTTGTCCAGCATGGCCCGATCGGACGGGTTCCGGCCGGCACGCCGTCGGGCTAGGGTGGCCGGGCACAACCCTGGGAGGGGGCATGCGGGGGGTGGCTGCAACCGGATTCGGGCCGTGGAAGCTGCAGGTCGTGGTGGCGGCGGTGTTCGCCGTCATCGTCCTGGCGATCGCCGGCGGCCTGATCTGGTACAACAATGGCGAGGTGAGGCAACTCGTCCGGGCCGATGCCAGCGCCCGCTTCGACCAGGTGGTCGACCGGGTCCGGGATGACTTCAGGGGTGGCCTGAACCTGGCCGAGGTGGTGCTGGACACATCCACGCTGACGGTCGAGACCGACGTACCGGAGGACCATCTGGGCGTGGTGATGGGCGGCACCCTGCGCGACCTGGAGACGGTGCTGCCGGCAGCCACGTCCTTCTTCGTCGCCTGGAACGATGGCCGCTTCGTCCTGGCGCAGTCGCTGGCCACGGCGCGATTGCCGGAGATGAAGGCCGCGGCGCTGCCGGGGGCGACCTATGTGCTGCAATTCGTCGACCGCCACGCGAACGGCGCGACCGCGCGCTGGGTGGTGACCGATGCCACGGGGCATCCGATCGGCGAGCCGCAGACGACGGCGACCGATTTCGATCCCCGCACCCGGCCCTGGTATCAACAGGCCTTCGCCGCGACCGAGGCGATCGTCACCGAGCCCTATCGCTTCGCCAATATGAACCAGGTGGGCCTGACCCTGGCGCGGAGGTCCCGGCTGGCCGGCGACGTCGTGTTCGGGATCGATATCGGCCTGGCGAGCGTCGACCAGACCCTGGCCGATCTGCGCCGGGAGCATGGTCTCGATCTGGTGGTGTTCAGCCGGTCCGGAGAGCTGATCGCCCATCCCGACGGCGTCCGGTTCCGCACCGAATTCCGGGAGGCACGGGCAGAGCATCTGCCGCTGCTGACAGAGCTGGGATCGCCGATTCTGGCCGAGCTCTACCGCAGCTTCCAGTCGGTCGGCACCGGGCGGAACTTCACCGGCCAGCTCGGGGACGAAGCCTATCTGGAACGCTTCGAGCTCATCGCCGCCAACATGCCCGACGTGGTGCTCGGCATTGCCTATCCCTACGATCTGGTGGTCGGACCGGCCGACCGAATCCGGCTCATCTCGCTCCTGATCGGCGTCGGCGCCACCATCCTGGCGCTCGGCATCGTCCTGGCCGCTTCGCGGGCCCTGGCCCGGCCGCTGCGCCGGGTGACCGGGGATCTCGGCCGGATCATGCGCTTCGACTTCCACGGCGGCGGTCAGGCCCAATCGCGGATCGAGGAAATCCGGTCACTGTCCTCGGCCATCGACGTGCTCGGCCTCACCCTGCGCAGCTTCGCCGCCTATGTCCCGGGCCAGATCGTCCGCGGCATCCTCGGCCGGACGCTGGTGCCCGAGCTGGGCGGGCGGCGCCAGCCGGTGACCGTGCTGTTCTCCGACATCTACGGCTTCACCGCCCTGGCCGAGGGGCTGGCGCCGGAGGAGCTGATGGAGCGCACCTCGCGCTATTTCGGCGCGCTGGGGGAGGAGCTGATCGCCGGTGGCGCCACCATCGACAAGTACATCGGCGACAGCGTCATGGCGTTCTGGAACGCGCCGGAGGATCAGCCCGATCATGTCCGGCTGGCCTGCTTCGGTGCCCTCAGGGCCGCGGCGCGGATCGACCGGCTGAACGCCGAGTTCGAGGCCGAGGGCCGCCTGCCGATGCCGACCCGATTCGGGCTGCACACCGGCGAGGCCGTGGTCGGCAATGTCGGCTCGATCGACCGGATGAACTACACGGCGCTCGGCCACACGGTAAATGTGGCGGCGCGGCTCGAGGTGCTGAACAAGATCCACGGCACCAGGATCCTGGTCAGCGAGGCGGTGCGGCAGGAGGCGGGCGAGGGGTTCGAGTTCCGCTTCGTCGGCAACGAGGTGCCGCGCGGCGCCCGCGAGCCGGTGCCGATCTACAGCCTGGTCGGGCTGCGCGAGGAGGCGGACCCTCAGGGTTGAGGGCCGACATAGCGGGCCCGGGGACGGATCAGCCGGGCCGCGGCATACTGCTCCATCACATGCGCCATCCAGCCGACGCTGCGGCCGAGGGCGAAGACCGCCAGTGGCGCCTCCGGCGGCAGGCCGATCAGCCGGGCCGCCAGCACCAGGGCGAAATCCATGGTCGGGCGCTCGCCGGTCAGGTCGAACACGGTCTCGACCAGGGTGCGGGCGACCGCCAGCTCCGGCCCGTCCGGCAGGGTGGCGACGATGCGGTCCAGCAGGTGCTGGCCGCGCGGATCGCCGGCGGGATAAAGGGTATGTCCGAAGCCGGGCAGGTCCTCGCCATGCTGCAGCCGTTCCACCACCAGGCGGCGGGCGTCGGCGGCGCCCAGCACCAACTCCAGGAAGGTGCCGGTGCGGGCACTCAGGCCGCCATGCAGCGGGCCGTTCAGCGCCGCCAGGCCGGCGGCCACTGCGGCGTGCGGCGAGGCGCCGGTCGAAGCGGCGATGCGGGCGGCGAAGGTCGAGGCGGTCAGCTCGTGGTCGGCGCACAGCACCAGAGCCCGGCGCAGCAGGTCGGCGCCGGGCCCTGGTGCCCCCCAGGCCTCGGCCAGATCCTCATGCGCCGGCGCCGCCGAAGCGGGGCGCCGCAGCATCATGGCGGTCAGCCAGCGCAAGAGGCGCACGCCGGTGCGCTGCAGCCCGGCGGCGGAGCGGGCGAGGGCGCGGTCGTCTTCGACCCCCAGCGCCGGTAGCACCGCCATGGCCCGCTCGAGCGGCGGCAGGTTGGCCGCCTCTGCGGCGATGCGTGCGGCGACCGGCGGCAGCGGCGCCACCGGCGCGGCGAAGGGATCGTCGGCGGCGATGGTCCAGAGCAGCCCGGCGACGCTTTCCAGCGTCGCGCTCTCGGCCAGCCGCACCGCGTCGCGGCCGCGGTAATAGAGCCGCCCGCCGGCCACCAGGGTGATCGCCGATTCCAGTACCGGCTGGCCCCAATACAACGGCGGCGGGGCCGTCTCGGGCTCGGATTTGCGGGCCAGGCGGCGGATATCGGCGGCGGCATAGCGGCGCTGGCGGCGGCCGGGCTCGGCGATCGAGCGGACCATGCCGCGGCTGACATAGGCGTACAGCGTCGCCAGGCTGACCCCCAGCTCCGCCGCCGCCTCGCTCGCCGACAGGGTGGGTTCCTGGATCATGGGAGTGCAGGGCGGCCGTCGGTCGTGCGCCGGCCCCGACTCTTGAAGTTGACCTGCCCGTTCATGATCCTCTCACTCCAAAGTCTATATATTGATCGCATCTATCAAGATTGACAACCTATCCTCTCGGCTCGACCTTTTGTGCACCTGCGAAGAAGGAGATCGAGATGACGACAGGACTGGATGGCATCGTCGCCGCCGAGACGGTGATGAGCCTGGTGGACGGGCAGCGCGGCGTGCTGGTGATCCGCGGCCTGCCGATTGAGGAGGCGGCGCGGACGCTCGATTTCGAAGGCGTGCTGGCGCTGCTGTGGGACGGCTTCGCCGATACCGCCGATCTCAAGCCCCGGCTCGGCGCCGCTCGTACCGCCGCCTTCCGCCACGTGTCACGGTTGCTGCCGGGCGCCGCGGGGTTGCCCCCGATCGACGGGCTGCGGGCGATGATCGCCGGCCTGGCCGATGATCAGGATGGCACGCCGCTCGGCCTCGTCGCGGCGATGCCGGTGTTCCTGGCGGCGCTGGTGCGCCAGGCCCAGGGTAAGGCCCCGGTCGCGCCCGACCCGAAGGCCGGCCATGCCGCCGACCTGCTGCGCATGCTGGCGGACAGGCCGGCCGACCCGGCGCTGGCCCGGGCGCTCGACGCCTATCTCGTCACCGTGTCAGACCACGGCCTGAACGCTTCGACCTTCGCCGCCCGGGTGGTGGCCTCGACCCTGGCCGGCACGGTGGCCTCGGTCACCGCCGCGCTCTGCGCCCTCAAGGGCCCGCTGCATGGCGGCGCCCCGGGGCCGGTGCTGGACATGCTCGACGCCATCGGCACCGCCCAGGCCGCGCCCGGCTGGATCGAGGCCGAGCTGGTGGCCGGCCGCCGGCTGATGGGCTTCGGCCACCGCATCTACCGCACCCGCGACCCGCGCGCCGACGTGCTGAAATCGGTGGTCGCGCGCCTGTCCAGCCCGCGCATCGCCTTGGCCGAGGCGGTGGAGAAGGCGGCCCTGGCGGCGCTGCACAAGCACAAGCCGGACCGGCCGCTCGACATCAATGTCGAGTTCTACACCGCCCTGGTGCTCGACGCGGTCGGGCTCGACCGGTCGCTGTTCACCCCGGCCTTCGCCATCGGCCGCGTCGCCGGCTGGACCGCCCATATCCTGGAGCAGGAGCAGACCGGCCGGCTGCTGCGGCCCGACAGCCGCTATGTCGGCCCGGCGCCCAGCCTGGCGGCATAGGGATCCCCGCCGCTCGTACCGGTCGCGGCGCCCGCCGCTGCGACAGGGCGAGCCGGCTCCGGCCGCGCCGGGCGTTGCGGCCAGACCGGCCGGGGCCGGATCGCCCGGACGGTCTCGGGTCCCGGGAAGGGCAGGGGCAGCTGGCGGATTCGGTGCTCCGGTGCCGGCAGGATGCGGCCACGGCTCGGGCACAGCTCCCGCACCGGGCAGCTGCCGCAGCGTGGCCGCCGGTCGGTGCAATGGTCGTGGCCCAGGCGCTTGACCARCCAGTGGTGCCGCTCGATCCGGTCGTTGTCCCAGCCCGGCGGCAGCATTGCCAGCAGCGGCTCATGCGCCGCCTCGGCGCCGGCGCGGCGCGAGATCAGGCCGAGCCGCTTGGCGATGCGGTGATGGCCGGTCGAGACCGGCAAAGCGCGCCGCCGCAGCCGGCTGAACAGCAGCACGCAGGACGCGGTCTTCGGCCCGACGCCCGGCAGAGTCCGCAGCCAGGCGGTGGCCTCGACGACGCCGAGCCCGGCCAGGAAGTCGAGCTCCAGCCGGCCGCGCGCGGTCTGCAGCGCCCGCAGCGCCTCCTGCAGATGGAGCGTCTTCCTGTCCGGCCAGGTGGTGCGCCCGATCAGCCGCTCGACCACCGCCGGATCGGCCTTGAGCAAGTCTTCCCACCGCGGGAAGCGCACCCGCAGCACCCGATGGGCGGCCAGCGCCACCTCGTCCCGGGTGCGCGCGGACAGCAGCGCCAGCACCAGCACCTCGACCGGGTCCGGATACAGCCACCGCGGCGGCGGCCCGAAGGCGTCAGCCAAGGCGGCATCGATCCGGATCAGGCGGGCGGGCATGGCATCGACCATGCCTGGAGGCTAGAACAAATTGGGAACGAGAGCGAGTCGATTCCCTTGCCGTCATTGCGAGCGCAGCGAAGCAATCCAGGGCTGCTTGGCGTGGCCCCTGGATTGCTTCGTCGGCTTCGCCTCCTCGCAATGACGGTGAGAGGTTCCGCCAGTCCCTCGTCAGACCGTCCTCACCAGGCCGTGTACCCGCCATCCGGCCCCAGGATCGCGCCGGTGAAGAAGCCGGAGGCGTCGGCCGCCAGGAACAGGGCGGTGGCGGCGATCTCCCAGGGCTCGCCGCAGCGGCCCATCGGGGTCATCTCGATCCACTGGTCGTACCATTCCTTCTTGGTGCGGCCGGCCAGGGTCATGTCGGTGGCGATGTAGCCGGGGGCGATGGCGTTGACCCGCACCCCGTGCGGCGCCCATTCGCAGGCCAGCGACTTGGTCAGCAGGTGCACCGCGGCCTTGCTGGCGTTGTAATGCGCCTGGCCCTGCGGCTTGTTGACGATGATGCCGGACATCGACCCGATATTGACCACGCTGCCGCTCTTGGCCGCCACCATGTGCTTGCCGAAGGCGCGGGCGCACCAGAAGACGGCGTTGACGTTCAGGTCCATGACCTTGCGCCATTCCTCGTCGCTGGTCTCCAGCGCATCGCTGTTGCGGGCCATGCCGGCGTTGTTGACCAGCACGTCGACCCGGCCGAGCCGGGCCCGGACGTCGTCGGCCGCCTTGGTCACGGCGTCGGGGTCGGTGACGTCCAGCTTGATGAACTCGCCGCCCACGGCCTTGGCGGTGTCGGCGCCGATATCCGCCAGGATCTCGGCCACCACCACCTTGGCGCCGGCCTCGGCCAGCGCCTCGCAGGTGGCCCGGCCGATGCCGCGGCCGCCGCCGGTCACCACCGCCACGCGGCCGGAAAGGTCGAATTTCTCGCGGTACATGGTCCTCTCCATCGGAACTAGTTCGGAATCAGATCGACCGCCCGGTCGGCCACCGCCAGCACCGGGGCGTTGGTGTTGCCGCTGGTCACCCGCGGCAGGATCGAGGCGTCGATGACGCGCAGCCGCTCCACCCCGCGGACATTGAGCGCACGGTCGACCACCGCCATCGGGTCGCCCTCCGGCCCCATGCGGCAGGTGCCGACCGGGTGGTAGTTGGTCTTGACCGTGCGCCGGCAATGCGCCGCCAGCTCGTCGTCGCTGGTGGCGGCGTCGCCGGGGAAGATCTCGCCGGTCACCATCCGCCGCACCGGGTCGGCGGCCAGCACCCGGCGGGCGTAGCGCAGGCCGGCCACCGACAGGCGCAGATCCTCCGGGTCGCCGAAGAAGGCGCAGTCGATCAGCGGCGGGTCGGCCGGGTCGGCCGAGCGCAGCGCCACCGACCCGCGCGCCCGCGGCCGCATCAGGCAGGCGTTCAGCGTCACCCCGTCGGTCGGCGCCACGCCGGTGACGTCGCGGTCGAGATAGACGGTGGGCACGCAGTACAGCTGCAGCTTCGGGTCGCTCTGGTCGTCGCCATCCGGGTCGATGAAGGCGCAGGCCTCGACCCCGGTCGTGGTCACCGGCCCGGTCTTGAACATCAGGTATTGCAGCCCGGCCTTGACCATCGGCAGGCCGCGGTCCTGGCCGAAATAGCCATAGGCGCCGTTGGTGGCGGCCACCACCGGCACCTCGTGATGGTCCTGCAGGTTGGCGCCGACGCCGGCCAGGTCGGACTTGACCTTGATGCCGTGCCGGCCCAGGGCCGCGGCCGGGCCGATGCCGCTGAGCATCAGCAGCTTGGGCGAGGCATAGGCGCCGGCGGCCAGGATCACCTCGGCCCCGCCGGCGCGGCGGCTCTGCCCGTCCTTGATGTAGTCGACGCCGGTGGCGCGGCCGCGCTCGACCAGGATGCGGGTGACGACGGCGCCGGTCTCGACCGTCAGCTTCGGGTCGCGCAGCACCGGGCCGAGGAAGGCGGCGACGGCGCTGCAGCGGGTGCGTGTCACGGCGTCGATGGTGTGCTGCATGAAGCCGACGCCGGCCTGCTCGCCGCCGTTGAAATCCGGCCGGTACGGCACGCCCATGCCCTGCAGCGCCTGGACGAAGGCGCGGCTCATGGCGCAGTGCTGGCCGAGATGCGAGACCTTCAGCGGCCCGTCGGTGCCGTGGAACGGGGCGCCGAGATGGTCGTTGCCCTCCTGCTTGACGAAATAGGGCAGGAGGTCGGCCCAGCCCCAGCCGGAATTGCCGCCGAGCTCGGCATCCCAGCTGTCGTAGTCCTGCGGCCGGCCGCGCATATAGACCATGGCGTTGACCGCGCTGCCGCCGCCCAGCAGCTTGCCGGTCGGGATGATCGGCGCGCGGCCGCCCAGCTGTTCCTGCGGCACGGTCTGGTTCAGGGTCAGATAGGTGTCCTGGTTCAGGAACTTCATGTAGCCGGCCGGCATGTCCAGCAGGCGGCTGCCGCGCCGCCCCCCGGCCTCCAGCAGCAGCACCCGGGCCCGCCGCTCGGTCACCAGCCGGCTGGCGACGACGCACCCGGCGCTGCCGCCGCCGACGATGATGAAGTCGTAGCTATCGGCCACGGCTACTTCACAGCGCCGAAGGTCAGGCCGCGCACCAGCTGGCGCTGCGACAGCCAGCCCAGCACCAGGATCGGCGCGATCGCCAGCGTCGAGGCGGCGGAGAGCTTGGCCCAGAACAGCCCCTCCGGGCTGGAGAAGGAGGCGATGAAGGCGGTCAGCGGCCCGGAATCCGGCCCGGTCAGGTTGATGCTCCAGAACGCCTCGTTCCAGCTCAGGATGATGGTCAGCAGCGAGGTCGAGACGATGCCGGGCAGGGTGGTGGGCAGCAGGATGTACAGCATCTCCTGCCACGACCCGGCGCCGTCCACCCGCGCCGCCTCCAGGATCTCCTTCGGATAGTCGCGGAAGTAGGTGTACAGCATCCACACCACGATCGGCAGGTTGACCAGGGTCATCAGCAGCACCATGCCGGTGACCGTGTTCAGCAGGCCGACATCGCGGAAGCCCATATACATCGGCACCAGCACGCCGACCGCGGGCATCATCTTGGTCGACAGCATCCACAGCAGCGTGCCTTCGGTCCGCTTGGTCGGGAAGAAGGCCATCGAATAGGCCGCCATGCCGCCGATGATCAGGCACAGCAGGGTCGACCCGAAGGCGATGTAGACCGAGTTCAGGGCGTAGTGGACATAGTCGATGCGCGAATTGACCGCGACGTAGTTCTCCAGCGTCGGGGTGAAGAAGATCGACGGCGGGGTGGCGAAGGCCTCGATCTCGGTCTTGAAGCTGGTCAGGACCATCCAGCCGATCGGGAAGAACAGGACCAGCCCGACCGCCCAGCCCAGGATGGTGACGCCGACGGTCTGCCGCATGCTGCGTTGCGCCATGACTCAAGCCCCCTTGCGCAGGGTGCGGGCCAGGGCGCGCACCAGGAAGAAGGCGACGATGTTGGCCAGGATCACGGCGACCACGCCGCCGGCCGAGGCGCTGCCGACATTGAACTGCTGCAGGCCGTTCCGGTAGACGAGGTAGGTCAGGTTGGTGCTGGCCGTGCCCGGCCCGCCATTGGTGGTGACCAGGATCTCGGCGAAGATCGCCAGCAGGAAGATGGTCTGCACCATGATGACCACTCCGATGGCGTGCATCAGATGCGGCAGCACGATGTAGAAGAACATCGCGATCGGCCCGGCGCCGTCGATCCGCGCCGCCTCGCGCTGCTCATGGTCCAGCGACTGCAGCGCGGTCAGCAGGATCAGCACGGCGAAGGGCAGCCACTGCCAGGCGACGATGATGATGATCGCGGCCAGCGGCGCCTGGCTCAGCCAGTCGATCGGCTCCAGCCCGACCGAGCGCGCCACCCAGGTCAGCACGCCGGAGACCGGGTGCAGCATCATGTTCTTCCACACCAGGGCGCTGACCGTCGGCATGACGAAGAACGGCGCGATCACCAGCACGCGGACGATGCCGCGGCCGGCGAAGGGCTGGTCCAGCAGCAGCGCGATCAGGGTGCCCAGCACCACGGTGATCGCCAGCACGGCGCCGACCAGGATCAGCGTGTTCTGGATCGCGTCCCAGAACGCCGGGTCGCTCAGCAGGTAGGTGTAGTTGCCCAGGCCGACGAAGCCGCGCCGCGCCGGATTCATCAGGTTCCAGCGCAGGGTCGAGAAATAGATCGTCGCCGCCAGCGGCACGAAGGCCCAGAGGGCCAGGACCGTGACCGAGGGGGCGAGCAGCAGCGTCGCCTTGCGCCGGGTCGAGGCGATGGCGGCCATGGCATGCATCCTTTCCTTGCGCGGAAGCGCGACGGGCGCGGGGGGCGGGAAGTCTCAGCCCGATCCTCCCCGCCGCCCAATCCTTCCCCGTCATCCCCGCGAAAGCGGGGATCTCGTGACGGAAGAACCGGCGGGAGATTCCCGCTTTCGCGGGAATGACGGCGGGGGAAGGGAGGCCCCGGAGACCCGAGGTCTCCGGGTGGAGGACAGGTCAGCCCTACTTGTACCCGCCCTGGGTCACCGCCCGATCCGCCGCGTCCTGCGCGGATTTCAGCGCCGCGTCGACAGTGACCGAGCCGGCGAGGGCGGCGGCGATCTGCTGGCCGACCTCGGTGCCGATGGCCTGGAACTCCGGGATGCCGACGAACTGCACCCCGGTATAGGGCACCTTCTCGACCGTGGCGTCGTTCGGGTCCGCGGTCTCGATCGCCTTCAGCACGAAGGACGCGAAGGGCGCGGCCTTCTGGTATTCGGGGTTGGCGTAGGTCGAGCTGCGGGTGCCGGGCGGGACCACGGTCCAGCCGTCGCTCTTCGCCACCGCCTCGATATAGGGCTTGGACGTGGCCCAGGCGATGAACTTCTTGGCGGCGTCCGGCGCCTTGGTCGACTTCGGCACGGCCAGGGCCCAGGACCACAGCCAGTGGTTGCCCTTCGGCGACTTGGCGATCGGCGCCTGGGCGAAGGCGACCTTGTCGGCCACCGTCGAGTCCTTCGGGTTGTACAGGTAGCCGGCGGCCGAGGTGGCGTCGATCCACATCGCGCATTTGCCGCTGGCGAACAGCGCCCGGTTCTCGTTGTGGCCGTTCGACGGCGCGCCCGGGGGGCCGTAGTTCTTCAGCAGGTCGACATAATAGGTGATGGCCTCGTGCCAGGCCGGCGTGTCGATCGTCGGGTTCCACTTCTCGTCGAACCAGCGGCCGCCATAGGTGTTCACCAGCGGGCCGACGAAGGCCATGTTCTCGCCCCAGCCCGGCTTGCCGCGCAGGCACATGCCGTAGATCTCGTGCGACGGGTCGTGCAGCTTGGCCGCGAATTCCTTGATCTGGTCGTAGGTCGGCTGGTCGGGCATCTTCAGCCCGGCCTTCTCGAACAGGTCCTTGCGGTAGAAGGTCATCGAGCTTTCGGCATAGAACGGTAGGGCATACAGCTTGCCGTCATGCGAAAGCCCGTCGCGCACCGGCTTCAGCACGTCGTCCAGCGCATAGTCGGCCGGCAGGTTGTCCATCGGCAGCAGCCAATCCTGGCCGGCCCAGATCGGCACCTCATAGGTGCCGATGGTCAGCACGTCGAACTGGCCGCCATTGGTGGCGATGTCGGTGGTGACGCGCTGGCGCAGCACGTTCTCCTCCAGCACCACCCAGTTCAGGGCGATGCCGCTCTCCTTCTCGAAGTCCTTCGACAGGCGCTGCATGATGATCATGTCGGCGTTGTTGACCGTGGCGATGGTCAGCTTCTGCTGCGCCATCGCCGAAGCGGACGACAGCAGCAGCGCCAGCGCGCCGGCGCCGGCCAGGGCCTTGCACATCTTCCAGGGCATGGTGGGCCTCCTCGGGTTGTTCCTCCAAAGCCGCGTCTGTCCGCGGTCTCGCTCTCTTCCGGCCGGAAGCCTACGCCGTTTCGGGCGGCGGCGCCTGACGGTCGATCGGACAGGGTGTGATTCTGCTCGACCAATGAACAGATGTTCATGCCGCAGCCAGCCGAAGTCAAGCGCGGAGGTGCGGGCGCGGCGGCTGCGGCGGCGAACAGCGGCGAGCCGTCGCGCGCCCCTGTCACGGCCCGCGCTTTGCGCTACTCTCGAGTCAAGAGAGACCGAGGGGAGACACCGAGCCGTGACGACCGACCAATCCGTGCTGAACCGGATCGAGAAGCTGGTGGCGGAGGAGGAGCGGCTGTGGGCCGGCGGCCAGCCGAGCGATCCCGAGCTGAAGCGGCTGAAGGAGATCGAGATCGAGCTCGACCGCGCCTGGGACCTGCTGCGCCAGCGCCGCGCCCGCCGCGAATTCGGCCAGGACCCCGACGATGCCCATCTCCGCCCCGCCGGCATCGTCCGCACCTATCGCGACGAGTAGGGGCCGCGACGAACAGGGGGCGCGACGAAGGCTGAAGGAGAACCCGATGCGGCGATGGATCCTGGCCGCCTGGCTGCTGCTGGGCGCGCTGCCGGCGGTCGCGCCCCGGACGGTCGCCGCAG